>JAJRVC010000021.1 GCA_024277475.1 Deltaproteobacteria bacterium | reverse complement strand
TTCATTTACAGAAATCCAATCGATGTGCTCAAGTCAGAGGTCAATAAGAAGCAGAAACCGGACTATCCGGTTAAAAAAGAGAATAGATTATACAGTATCGGGTTAATCATTTTTGTGTTTTTGGAATGGCTCGCCGGTGGATTGATCGCCCTTTACTACAGGCGGACAAAGCCTTGTCAATTTACAGTGATCTCATATAAGAGGTTGTCGGCAGACCAGGAGGCCAGCATAAAAAAGATATGCTCACGACTCGGCATCGATTACAGCGAGCGGATGTGTGCATACAAAAAATTTAACTCCAGTTATGACCGCCCGCTGAAAAAAGTGTGGTCCCCACCCAGGGTCGTATCGACCCTTTTCCGTGTTTCGCTGGGCCCTGTCCTGAAGCGACTTGACAGGGTATCGCTGTAGTTCAATGGCTAGCCGCACTGTCTCACATCTTCATAAAACCCCGGCACCCGAACAAGCGTTTTAGAAATGGACAAAACATATTCGAATCAGCAGGACACCGATCACCTGTCTGACAATGAGGTCTCTTCCCCATGCGAATCCATACTTGGCTACCCGGTTTGCGTCAAACCCAGGGAGTGGTGCATTTCGGAAATATACGGCTGGCTGAAAGACAGCCAAAGAAAGGGAAGATACTTTGTTTGCATCAATCCCCACTCCATCGAGGTCGCCCGCAAAGATTCCATTTTCCATGATGCCATTCAGAAAGCCGATTTAACAATACCCGATGGTATCGGGGTTGTCATCGCTTCCAGAATTCTGGGCGGATCAATCCGGGAGCGGGTCACGGGATCGGATATTTTTCTCGGATTGAGCCATATGGCCAACAGAGATGGCGGCTGCAGATATTTTCTGCTGGGATCCACCGATGAAGAGCTGCGGATAATCGAAGAGAAAATAAGACGGGATTTCAGCCATATTGACATTGCGGGGTCGTACTCGCCGCCTTTTAAAAATGAGTTCAGTGAGCAGGACAATAAAATAATGGTGGAACGGATTAATGCGGCGAGAGCGGATGTGCTGTGGGTGGGAATGACGGCGCCGAAGCAGGAAAAGTGGATTTATACAAACAGAAGCCGCCTTTCTGTAAAAGTCATCGGACCTGTGGGAGCCGTATTCAATTTTTATACAGGCACGGTGAAACGTTCCAATCCATGGTTCCAGAAACACGGGCTGGAATGGCTGCCACGCTTGATAAAGCAGCCTGGCCATCTGTGGCGCAGGAATCTGGTTTCCAACCCGTTGTTCATGGCTCGCATATTGAACTTGAGAATCAGCAAAAAGGGGCCGAGATAAGAAATACCCACCACTGAAGCAACGGACACATGTTTTCGTGCGGCATCACAGCTGCATATTCCTTGCGCTCGAACAATAATATCTCATGGCATACTTCTCCGCTTTCCTGCTGTCGATGTTCATAACGATGGCTTTGATTCCTATTTTCAGGGCCAATGCCGGTCGCATGCATGTCATGGATCTGCCCAATGGAAGAAAAATGCACGAGCATCCGGTGCCGAGAGTAGGGGGGATCGCCATGGCAATCGGCATCGCCCCGACTTTCTTCTTCATGCCCGCGGACAGGTTCGTGAAGGCAACCATTATCGGTGCCGCGATTATTTTCTTTTTCGGTGTGTTCGATGACATTAAAAACGCGGGATATAAATTAAAACTGATCGGCCAGTTGGCGGCTGCAATCCTGGTGGTGACCTACGGCGGGCTGGAGATAAGAATCTTAGGAGACTTTCTGCCCATCGGGTACGTTATACCAAGTCTGGTCGCAGTGCCTTTAACGGTGCTGTTTATAACCGGAATCGTCAATGCCATCAATTTGGCCGACGGGCTGGACGGGCTGGCCGGCGGCATTTCCTTGATGAGTTTTGCTCCCATAGGGGTTTTGGCTTATCTCACCGGGAACTATTTTGTGGCCCTGATCGTGGTCTCGGTCATGGGGGCCCTTTTCGGGTTTCTGAGATTCAACACTTTCCCGGCCGCCATATTCATGGGCGACTGCGGGAGCCAGCTTCTGGGGTTTTTGGCCGCCGTGCTGTCACTGTATCTCACGCAGCACGACACCTATCTAAGTCCGGTTTTGCCGCTAATGCTGCTGGGCTTTCCGATTCTTGATACATTGACTGTAATGGCCGAGAGAATCTCAAAAGGACATTCCCCTTTCAAGGCGGACAAAAACCATTTTCATCACAAGCTGGTGAAAATAGGCTTTTTTCATACAGAATCCGTTTTTATCATCTATTTCATACAATCGCTGCTGATTTGCATCGGCTTTATATTCAGGTTCAGTGGCGATGAATGGTTTCTGCTGGGCTTTTATGCGGTATTTTCGGTGTTTACAATAACATTTTTCATCTGGACCGACAGTGTCGGGTGGCGCGTAAAACGCTACAAATTGATCGACAAGGTCATCAAGAAAAAATTGCGGGTTGTAAAGGAAAAAAACCTCATAATCAGAGTTTCCTTCATGACCGTTCGAATACTGTACCCGCTGCTTGTAATTATCGCCTGCTGGCTGCCCTCCGATATTCCAAGGAGATATTCATACATTGCCCTCATTCTGCTGGTCTCGGTCTGGTTCATCCGGTTGGTTAATAAAAAATGGTATGATGAAGTAATGACGGTATCTATCTATTTCATGATACCGATCATTGTTTTTTTAAGTGAGTATGAGATCGGGCACGGAAAGGGGGATTTTGGGCTCTTTTACAACGGCCTGTTTGTCGCGATGGTGTTATCCGTCATCACGACGCTCAAATTTACGAGAAGGGAAAAGGGGTTCCGGGTTACGCCCATGGATTATATTATTCTTTTCCTGGCCCTGGTGCTTCCCAATATGTCGAGCAGTTTGACTCAGAGCTATAAAATCGGAAGTCTGTCGGCAAAGATAATCGCCTTCTACTTCAGCTACGAGGTCCTGGTCGGGGAGCTGCGGGCTGAAACCAGAAGCATCGCCCTGACAAACTCGGCTGTTTTGGTGATGGTCGCCGCAAGGGGGCTTTCGGGCATATAAGGATGCGGATAAGGGAAAACCGGAAAAATAAAACGCAGACCTTCTTTGCTTTCTGTGTTTTGGCGAGTTTCCTCGTCAGCTATTGGCCGGTGGAGCTCCTGTTTTTCAGGGCATGGGGTAGCGGGGACAATGATTACTGCTATGCGATCTTTCCCCTTTTTGCATATTTTCTCTGGGAAAAGCGCAAACAGTTTCATTTTTTTCATTTTTCGTGGAACTATTGGGGGCTTCCGGTGGTTGCCACCGCACTGGCAGTAACGCTCATCGGCAACATGTCCTCCGTGATAACACTGCAGTTTGTGGGATACTGGGGGTGCTGGGTTGGAATAGGGCTGCTGTTTTACGGGAAGCGCATGAGGCATCTTGCATTTCCCTTTTTCATGCTCCTGTTTATCATTCCCATGCCGAATTATGTCAACAAGATGCTCACTTTCAAAATGAGGCTGATCGCCAGTTCCCTGTCCGCCGAATTGCTGCGGGCTGTCGGCGTCAGTGTTTTCCTGGAAGGCAACATCCTGGATCTCGGTTTGATGAAGCTGCATGTGGTTGATGCCTGCAGCGGGCTGAGGTCGCTTGTCGCCATGACGGTGATGTCTGTTGTGATAGGCTATTTCTTTTTAAGGAGATGGTGGTCCAAAGCCTTGCTGGTGATTGCCGTCCTGCCCCTGGCCATTTTCGCCAACGCGCTGCGCGTTTTCGCAACCGGTTATCTGAAAGTGAACGGGTATGAAAAAATGGCGGAAGGCATTGTCCACGATGCGACCGGCGTCATTATTTTCGCCGTTTCCGGGGGAATCCTGACCGGGCTGTCTTTCCTGTTGAGAAAAGTTGAACCGAAACTGGAAAAGCCGGCGGGCTTGGACCCGGGGCATTATTTCACGGGATTTTCTCGGCCCATGGCGCTGACACTGAGCCTGATTCTCATGTTCGCCACCAGTGCTTGCGCCATGAACCGGATGGAAACGAAGTTTATTGTGCCGGAAAGAAAAGCGTTTGCGGAATTTCCCTTGGAGATCAATGAGTTCAGGGGAAAGCGATTGTCTCTGTCGAAAAGCGTTTTGAAATATCTGTCGCTGGATGATTACCTCAACGCCGTGTATTCAGACAGAGCGTCGGATCAGAAAATATATGTGTTCATCCCATATTACCGTACTCAAAAGCCTTACCACAGCGTCCATGCGCCTCTAAGCTGTCTGCTCGGAAGTGGGTGGGAGCTGGTCGGGTCACGCAGAAGGCAGGTCAGCGTATCGCAGGGCGGGCCCATAAACGTTATGATGATGACCATGAAAAAGGAAGACAAAAGATTATTGGCGCTGTATTTCTATTTTCAGCGAGGGCGCATCTACACCAGCCCCTGGGCCAACAAGCTGTATCTGATGTGGGACGCCTTGACAAGGAGGCGGACGGACGGCGCCCTTGTCAGGGTCGAGACGCCTATGGCAAGGGGGCAGTCTGACGAAGAAGCTTTTCGTGTTTTGGAGAATTTTATCAATGATCTCTGGCTGGATTTGACTGAATATGTCCCCACATAGGAATACCGTATCGAAAAGGATGGGAGGAACATCCTGATGCTTAAACATAACAAGACGATAAATTCATTGTTGTCCATTGCGCTGTGCATAATTCTTTTTTCCTGTGCGCGGTCAGAGGAAAAACGGGACTCATACCTGAAAAAAGGGAAAGATCATTATGAAAAAGGGGATTATGTCAGAGCGCGCATAGAGTTCAGAAACACAATTCAGATAGACCCCCGCTTTGCTCAAGGCCATTTTATGCTCGGGATGATAGCCGTAAAACAGCAGCACTGGGAAGAAGCGCATAGGCGATTTCTGAAAGCAGTGCAGCTCGACCCGGAGCTGCTTCAGGCACAGTTGGAGATCGGTAAAATCTATCTGCTCAACGGCCTGGTCGACAGGGCCATGAAGAAGGTGAACCTGGTCCTGTCCAAGGAACCCAGAAACATTGAGGCGCACCTTTTGAAGGCTGAGTGCCTGGTGGCTGAGGATAAGTACGACAAGGCACTGCCCCTGCTCGAGGAGGTGATGAGACGGGACCCCCGAAACGGCAGGGCCTGCGTGATGCTTGCACACGCCGAAGTGCAACAGGGACGGGTCGATGACGGTATTCAATTGTTAAGGGAGTTTTTGGCGAAACACGGTGAAAATAAAGATGTGCGGCTATTTCTGGCCGGTATTCTGGAAAACCACGACCCTGCGGCAGCCGAAGAGCAATACCGAAAACTCGTTGAACTGTACCCCGACAATCCCGGTACAAATTTGGCACTGGTGGATTTTTTCCAAAGAACCAAAAGATACGATGACGCCGAAAAAGCCCTCATCCGGCTCATTGGGAAACATCCCGGCGAGAAAATGTATCAATACGAGCTGGCGCGCTTATACGCCGAGCTGAACCAGGAGAAAAAAATGGTCCGGGTGTTGGAGAAAGCCATAGGCGACTTTCCAAAAGACTATGTTTTTTACGAGATGCTGGCGCTTTACAATGCCGGGAAAAACAACAACCGGGCCGCGGTTGACCTTCTGAAGCGGTACCTGGGTCAAGTCGAGCAGGGACCGGATGTCACGCGCGCCACAGTCCTGCTGGCATCGACTTTGGTCTGGGAGAAACAGCTCGACAGGGCCCTCGGCCTGACCGAAGAGGTTTTAAGGGAAAACCCCGATTATGAAGAGGCGCTGGAGTTGAAGGGGGACATCCTGGCCGCTAAAAAAGACTACCTTGGCGCCATCATCGAATACCGGAAGGTTTTTGAGCCGAATGCCGAGAATGTAGCCGTTGGTTTAAAGCTGGCCCAGGCGCATTTCCAGAACCATGAACCGATGCTGGCTGAAAAGGTGCTCCAGCGAATTCTTGAAATCGACCCGCGTAACGTGGCTGCGCGCTACG
>JAJRVC010000384.1 GCA_024277475.1 Deltaproteobacteria bacterium | reverse complement strand
GGGCAGGACAATAAGCCAGAGAATAAACCCGGTCTTGCTGTCTGTGAAACTCAGGATAAGTTTTTTCCCATTGGCAATCGGGGTACATGATGAGGTTGGCCACCATGGGACGTCGTTCGTTATAAAAAGGGATGGAACTCTCATAATTATTCTTGCCCAGCATCCGTTCGGCCTTCCAGCCGGTCATCTTCTCGGTGGCCCGGTTCCAGGTTGTGATCAATTCATCGGTTGTCATAATGAACGTAGGGTTGGGTATAAAATCCATGATATCGTCAACCCGTTTTTCAAGGTTTAACTTGCTAAGCCACAACTCCAAGACTCGGCAGGTGGCCGAAAGGAATTCTTGATCAATGGGTTTGATATTCTGCTCCTCTATGCTTGATAAGGCGAGAACACCGCAGAAATGTTTTGCTAAAAAAAGAGGTGCAAGAAGGCCTTTAGCGATATTTCGTATCTCCGGGCAAAGGAGTGGGTTTAAAAAGACAAATTTCCCCGCTTCTAAACGCTTCCAGCACCTCAGAGAAAGGTCCTCGGTTTTCAGAAATTCGGGCATGCTGTCGTGAGGTGTTGAACAACGCTGCCGGGTTTTCCAAGATCCAAGGCATTTTACAGAAAAATTTTTATGACCCAAAAAGTATTTTTTATATACCGCCACGGATCCGGCACCGACAGCTCGTCCAATCAGGCTTAAGGCCTTTTTGAGTTCACTGTGGTAATGTTCAGACGCATTCAAAAGACCGGCGATCTTATTGAGAGATTGAAGCGGTGAGGGTCTACAGGCTGATAATGTCTGCATAATTGTTAACCATCCCCTTTGCTGTATTTGTTGTTAGAATAAACAAGGCGGGGAATAGGTGTCAACGAAAATCAAAATTCGAAGTAAACAAGGCAGTTGCAGGAACAATTAAAGCCCGGGCGGTCTCCCTACAAAATTTTTTAAAACGGCCTTTTTGGATCATTTGACCTTATTAAATCTATGCCGCCGTCTCGATAACCAGCGGGGCTCAACTCTTTCACCACTTTACAGCGCCGACTATATATATCGATCATTCTTATTCCTTCGTAATACTTACCACGGGATTCTTTCAGTCGGGACACCTTCAGCAAACCCACCCCCACATTTGGTTTAGATTTTTTCCTGCTTGATTGGTTCAAGTATTGGACTGACCATCCTGCTGCGGTGCGTTTTTTGGAGTTAAAAGTTAAGATTTTAGGGCATGCAAACCATTATCACCGTCAGCTGGCAGAAAAGCACAATGATCATATCAAACTTAGTGAAAATATTATATTATTACAAAATATCCTTGTCAAACCAAAACTCTAATGGCGAATAAACCACTTGACACACATTTTCAATTATGGTTAATAGTGCGTTGGTCTTACCATAGTTGCAACCGTAAAAAAAAGATAAAATATTAACCCATGGTGATGGAGGCGAGATGGCAAAGTTTTTTGAATATCAGGGAAAGGAAATATTTAAAGAATCGGGTATCCCGATCCCTGAAGGAATGGTGGTAAAATCTCCGCAAGAGGCAAAACAGGCGGCGGAAAAAATAGGCAAACCTGTCGTGATTAAGGCCCAGGTGTGGGCCGGCGGCAGGGGAAAATCCGGTGCAGTGAAGTTTGCAGACACGCCTGATGAAGCTGAAGCCGTTGCAGCGGATATCCTGGGGATGAAAGTTAAGGGTCTGGAGGTAAAACAGGTCCTTGTTGAAGAAAAGCTTGATATCGTCCAAGAATTTTACGCTGGTGTAATTATCAATTCCGCCCAGGAAGTCAAAGGGCCGGTACTGATGTTCAGTCCTGAAGGTGGCATGGATATCGAATCGGTGCCGGAAGATAAAATTTCGATCATGAATGTGGATGTCATCAAGGGGCTTATGCCCTATGACACACTGAACATGGTATCCTCAATGGGTGTTAAGGGAAAGGTTCTGCGGCAGGTGGCGGATGTGGTATACAGGCTTTTTAAAGTCTTTCAGAAAATGGATTGCCGAACGCTGGAGATTAATCCGCTCGTGCTGACCGCGGATAATCAGGTTCTGGCGGCTGACTGTCGCATGGCCATCGATGACCAGGCCCTTTTCAGGCACCCTGAACTGGGTATTAAAATAGGACGCGAATTCCTCAAAGAGCCCACCGAGTTTGATCTCATTGGATGGTCTTTTGAGGAAAGCGATTTTCGCGGTACGAGCTATGTGGCCCAGATGGCCGATCCGGAAGAGGTGGCCAAGGGCGGTTATGTCGGCTACCATGGTATCGGCGGCGGCGCGGCCATGCTGGGTATGGATGCCCTTAACAAAGTGGATTTGAAAGTTGCTGATTATGCCGACACCAGCGGTAATCCGACAGCGTCCAAGGTTTATCGGGTCGTAAAACTCATCATGGGCATACCGGATATAGAGGGTTACTTTCTGGCAGGTTTTATGATGGCGAATCAGGAACAGTGGCATCATGCGCACGGGATTGTAAAGGCCTTGAGAGAAGAACTGCCCCAAAAACCGGGATTCCCTGTGGTTCTCCTGCTTTGCGGCAACAAGGAAGCCGAATCCCAGCAGATCTTGAAAGAAGGCCTGGCGGATCTCAATGCCAGGATTGAAATCTATGATCGAGAGCATGTTTACGATGCCAAATTCATTGGCGGCAGGGTTAAAGCCCTGGTCGATGAGTACCGAAAAGAAAAATCAGGCGCATAATTGACTATTGAATAATGAAAATTGAATATTTTCGGATATCGCTTCACTCCGTCATTTTTTTTCGTTTTTGTAATTGATCCGCCGGCTTCCGGCTCGTAGAGCTTACAGCGTGGAGAGAGGCGTACCTTAGATATTCAATCAAAGTACCATGAGGGAGAATGTGATGGAGTTTAATGAGAGAACGATTAAAGTCATCATTGATGACGAAAAATGTGAGGACTGTAAAACCCATGCCTGTGTGGAGGCTTGTAAGACATACAGCCGCGGAATCCTGGTCCTGAAAGATGGTAAACCGGCAGTTGAAGGATCTCCGGACGAGTTGGCGCGCAAAGGCACTGAATGTCTGGCCTGTGAGTACGAATGCTGGTTCAGGGGAAATTCGGCGATCACCATCGAGGTCCCCATTGAGGGGTTGGCAGACTACAGGAAAAAGCACGGTACAAAATAGCAGGGGGATAATATGTCAATACTGTTAGATGAAAATACAAAAGTCATTGTCCAGGGAATGACCGGCAGGGAAGGGTCGCTACGCACTGCATTTATGAAAGATTATGGTACCAAGGTGGTTGCCGGGGTGACCCCCGGAAGAAGCGGCCAGGAGGTTCACGGCCTGCCGGTGTATGACACGGTTATAGAAGCCATCAAAAACGAAGGCAGGGTGGATGCGACGGTAACATTCATCCCCGGGCCGGGGCTAAAAAATGCCGTATATGAAGCCATTGATGCCGGGATAAAATTCGTGGTTTCACCGGTGGAACGTATCCCGGTACACGATGTCATCGAGATGGTAAACTATGCCATGAAAAATGACGCCAGAATACTGGGCCCCGGCAGCCTGGGAATTATCAGCCCGGGCAAAGCCGCCATGGGATGGCTGGGCGGCAGCGTTGATTGGGCCAAAATGCTCTTTGAGCCGG
Source organism: Deltaproteobacteria bacterium (assembly GCA_024277475.1). The sequence continues at coordinate 4,884 of JAJRVC010000384.1, read as the reverse complement.
GACCGGTGGGGGTCATATCCCGCAGTGGTGGTCAATCAGGTACGGTGCCCTGGGCATTAAAAGTGGCCGGCCTGGGTATCAGTACCGCCATGCATATCGGAACGGAGCCCGTGCTGGGCCTTACCATGGCCGATGTCCTCAAGATGTTCGAGAAAGATGCACAGACCAAGGCGGTCGCAATTTTTGGCGAAATCGGCGGAACCCTGGAAGAAGAAGCCGCTGAAGCTGTTGCCAGGGGTGAATTCACCAAGCCGTTGGTGGTGTTTATTGCAGGTGCGTGGGCACCGGAAGGCATGCGATTTTCCCATGCCAGCAGCATTGTTGAACGCGGAAGAGGGACCGCTCAGGGTAAGATCAAGGCCTTAACCGAGGCTAAAGCCCATGTGGTTGACAGTCCTGAGGAGATTGCACCTAAAATCAAAGAACTCATTAATATATAGCGAAAGAGGAGGATAGAATCATGCCTGTTATGAGATCGGTGTTTTATGTACCTAGTAATAACGAAAAGATGGTCGGCAAAGCACCGACCATTGCCTGCGATGTTCTGACTTTGGATCTGGAAGACTCAGTTCCCCCGGCCGAAAAACCGAAGGGCCGGGAAATGATCCAGCAGTATCTGAAGGCCGACCGGGAAAAACAAGCCGCCCCCAGCCTTTACGTTCGTGTCAACAACTGGGAAACCCAAATGACCAACGATGACCTGGAGGCCATTGTTTATCCGGGGCTGAACGGAGTTTGCCTGGCAAAATGCGGTGATGCCGAAAATGTGAAACGCCTCGACTGGAAGCTGGAAGAGCTGGAGCAGAGAAGAGGAATGGAGGTCGGCAGCGTAGCCATTCAGCTGCTGATCGAAACGGCCAAAGGGGTAATGAACGCTTACCCGGCCGCCAGCGCCAGCCCGCGGGTCAATTCACTAATTTTTGGCGCAGTAGACTACACCAAAGATATGCGGGTAACCCTGACCTCTGAAGGCCAGGAACAGCTTTACGCCCGCTATCATACTGCTGTTGCCGCCCGGGCTGCGGGGTGTGTGGCGATTGACTGCCCTTTTGTAGCATTTCAGGATATGGAAGGCTATGGAAAGAGCACCCGGGAAGGCCGCCAGATGGGCTATGAAGGCAGAATGCTCATCCATCCCAGTCAGATCGAGCCGTCCCACGAGATCTACACACCGTCGGCCGAAGACGTCGAGTGGGCCGAGGGCGTCAAGAAGGTTTTTGAAGAAGAAGGTATCGCCAAAGGTACCGCCGCTGTTACTTACAAAGGCAAAATGGTGGACACGCCGGTGTATGAAAATGCCATGCAGATTTTGCGGACTATGGAAGAAATTCGTGCTGCTGAATCCAAGGCTTAACGGCTCTGCAGTGGTCTCCAATACCGGTGGGGTTTTGGCGGATCATTGTTAACCCCAATGCTATAATGTTAGAAGGTTCCCAAGAGGAGGCATCAGGGGAGAGAGAGCTCCTTGATGCCTCCTTTTGCTATTGATATTCAATTCCCCGATAAAACGGGATTTGCGCTTTGCTGCAACCCCGCGAGCGGGATCTCCGCTACGCTACGACCGGCTGGCTAAGCTCGGCCGGGTTAGGTTGGTATGATGAAAATTATATTAGTCGGTCAGGGCCCTTTTGGAGAAAAGGCACTGGATAGCCTCATCAAAAGAGGCGAAGATGTTGTCGGGGTCTTTTGCCCGAAGGATAAAAGGGGCGAGGCTATCGCGGCGACAGCCGAAGGCGCGGGCGCTGCCCTTTTCCGTCCCGACAAAATGAAAGATGTCGAGGTCCGAGAAGCATATCTTGATTTACTTCCCGATCTGGTTATCCTTGCGTTCGTCACCGATATTATACCCGAGGCCCTTTTGGATATTCCCCCGCTTGGAACCATATGTTATCATCCTTCCCTGTTGCCCAGACATCGCGGTGCCAGTGGCATAAACTGGGCTGTCATCCAGGGAGATGTCCGTACCGGATTGACTATCCTCTGGGTGGATAAAGGAATTGATACCGGTCCCATCCTTTTGCAGAAGGAGATAGACATTACTCCCGAAGATACCACCGGTTCCCTGTACTTTAACAGCCTCTTCCCATTGGGAATTGAGGCTATTGCGGAAGCGGTGGATCTTATTAAAAGCGGTAAGGCTCCTAAGCTTTCTCAAGATGACTCCCTGGCTACCTATGAGCCGCCCTGTGACGATGCGGTCGCCGTTGTCGATTGGTCTAAACCCGCACTCGACGTTTACAATCTGGTGCGGGGTTGCGATCCGCAACCGGGCGCTTACCTGATGTTAAAAGGCGGCAAAGTAAGATTGTATAAGGCCAGACTGCTCAAGTCCAAACAGAACCAGACGCCCGGCGAGATCTTGGATATCAGTAAAGGGGGAGTTATTGTGGCCCTCAATGGCGGAGCACTGAGGATTGGAAAGGTGAGAGATTGGACGGGAGCGAAAATGGACGCGAATGAATTTGCTGCGAAAGTGGAGTTGGAGGTAGGAATGAAATTTGGATTGTAAAGCCCACATTAATGGAATGTCTAATGAATGAGTCCTGTCAATATTAGTCATTTGTTATCCTGCAGGAGGCCAAATTGATACTTGCACAGCTATCGGTATATCCCATTGGAGAAGGCACCAGTTTAAGCCGGTTTGTCAAAAGAGGAATTAAGGTCATCAAAGAATCCGGTTACACCTATGAAATAGGCGGAATGTCCACTGCCATTGAAGTGCCGGACTTGGACGCTTTGTTTCTTCTGGTAAAAAAAGTGCACCAGGCTCATGTCGATGAGGGGGGGCAACGGATTGTCATCGACCTGAAGGTTGATGACAGGCGGGATAAGGACGCTACTATCGGTAGTAAGCGAAATGCTGTGAAATAAACCCCAAAAAGTGTTTCGCATAATTTTTTTTGAAAAATAGTGTGGGAAATTTCGATGTCCGATCAACGAAATGCCGGAAGCCCCGCTACGCGGGATGACATGTCTAATCTCAATAGATTAAGGTATGCTCCAAGGCTGTTCGACGAATGGCCTGAAAAGTATGATCGCTGGTTTGAAACTCCTATTGGCGCTCTGGTAAAAAAATACGAGAATGAACTTCTCTTAGACCTGTTACAACCTCGACCGGGAGAAAGTATTCTGGATGTCGGCTGTGGAACGGGCGTGTTCACACTGAATATCCTTGCCTGTGGTCCGCGTCTAGCGGGACTCGATATTTCCATACCCATGCTCAAGCAGGCCGAATTCAAGACGGCAGGTTATCCTTTTCGGGGGGTCGTCGGTGATATGTCGTTTCTACCGTTTGCCGATGAGTGCTTTGATAGGGTTGTTTCCATGACTGCCTTGGAATTTATAGCAGATGGCCGAAAGGCTGTCGCAGATTTATTTCGTGTGACCAGAAAAGGAGGAGTTGTTGTGGCAACCACCCTCAACAGCTTAAGCCCCTGGGCTGTGCGCCGAAAAAAGAAAGCCGACAAGGGGCACTCGCTTTTTGAGCGAATGATATTCAGGTCTCCGGATGAGATGCGCGCCATGGCCCCGGTTGAAGGCCTTGTGAAGACAGCCATACATTTTCAAAAAAACGATGATCCTAAGAGGGCACCTGAAATTGAACGTGACGGGCAACGAAGAAAACTTGATACGGGAGCCTTTTTGGCTGCCAGATGGGTAAAATAAGGTGAAGAGCAATGATTACAGACAGCTTCATTCGCGAGATGGAAGAAATCGTCGGCAAAGCACATGTATCCGTATCACGTGCTACGACTGAATTATACTCCTACGATGCATCGCTGGCTAAAGGGGAACCGGGTGTGGTGGTTTTCCCGGCGGATACCGATGAAACTGTCCGGGTGGTGCACACCGCCCACCGGCATGGTGTTATTTTTGTACCGCGCGGTTTCGGAACCAACCTTTCGGGGGGCACGATCGTGGCTGCTGAAGGATTGATTATTGGGTTGTCCCGGCTGAATCGAATTCTTGGGATTTATCCGGAGAGCCGCTATGCGGTGGTCCAGCCCGGTGTAACCAATATGGAGCTTCAAGAGGCACTGGCCCCTTTAGGGTTCTTCTATGCACCGGATCCCGCCAGTCAAAAAGTATCCACCATCGGCGGCAATGCCGGTGAAAATTCAGGAGGACCCCGCTGTCTGAAATACGGAGTGACGACCAATCATATTCTCGGATTGGAAATGATCCTCCCGGACGGGGAGGTTGTGCGAGCAGGCGGAGCGGCTCTTGATCCTGCCGGATATGATCTGCGTGGTGTCATGGTCGGCAGCGAGGGTACTTTCGGCATTACCACGCAGGTGACCGTGCGTATCCTGCCCCTGGCCGAATCGGTTATCACGATGCTTGCCGTTTATGATAAAATAGCAGATGCGGCCCGATCCGTATATGAAATCATCGCAGCCGGTATCCTGCCCAACACTTTGGAGATGATGGATGCCATGATAATCGATGCCGTGGAAGACAGTTACAGCTGTGGTTACCCCAGGGATGCCGCCGCGGTCCTCATTATCGAGGTTGAGGGACCTGCGGTCGGCCTCAAGGACCAGGCAGAACGCATCCAGCAAATTTGCATGCAAACCAATTGTCGCGATATCAAGGAAGCCAAGGACGATGCCGAACGGGACCTGCTCTGGCAGGGACGCCGCGGCGCTTTTGGTGCGGTAGCACGTCTGGCGCCGAACTATCTGGTCAACGACGCCACCGTGCCTCGAACGAAGTTGCCGGAGGCGCTGGAGCAGGTCGCCAAAATTGCTGAGAAATATGGTTTTAAAGTCGGTAATGTGTTCCATGCCGGTGACGGGAATTTACATCCTCTTTTATTGTTTGATTCCCGCAACGCTCAACAATTGCACCAGGTCGAAAAGGCCGGCTGGGAGATCATGCAGG
>JAJRVC010000383.1 GCA_024277475.1 Deltaproteobacteria bacterium | reverse complement strand
TTGTACAGATTCCAAAAACACCCTCGGGGCCCGAAAAAACCCCAACCAAAACGAAAAGGTAGTAAAAATACTCCGCATGTTTCAACTGCCCAAATTCTAGCGAAAAGAAAAAAGAAATAGTACTACCTTGAAAGGGCTGATGTTCACGGGTTTAGTCGGTGAATTAGTTATGATTCAATTTTAATGGGTATGATCCATGTTTTTTAACGGCATTTGTCATCGCAAAGACATTTGCGATTTTGCAGAAACCGGTGATGCTGTTTGCAGTAGAACAGATATATCCTCCACCGTCAGCGGCATCCCGGATACGCTGTTTAACTTCGGCTTCAACTTCCTCCACTGTACCGTAGGGAAGTGTTTGTACCAGATCGATATTACCCCACAAACAAATCCGATCGCCCCATTTTTTCTTGGCAACTTTCAAGTCCATACAGGGCGGTTCAAAGGGGTTGACGCAATTCATGCCCAGGGTCAGTAAATCCTCCATCACGATCGTCAGGTTGCCGTCGCTGTGAAAGGCCCAGGGAATCTTGATGGCATCGGCAACGACTTTCATTTTCGGCAAAAAAACCTCCCGGAAAACCTGGGGAGATACCAAGGGGCCTTCTTTGTAAGCCATATCATTGTATGCTACAATGAAATCAAGCCCCAAGGTCTGCAACTTTTCAAGTACGATCAGATTCCACTCAATAACAATATCCATCATGGTATCTATCAGCTTTCGATTGTCGCGCAGCGCCACAGCAAAATCCATCATGGGCATCGAGTAAATTGTGTTGAACATGCCAAACGGGCGCAAACCGGCATAAATAGCAAGATCCGAGTCATGATATTTTTCCATAAACCGTTTGGCCGGATCATAAAAGCCGTCGTCATGGGGGTCGGGCAGCACGATTTTGTCTAAATCCTTATCGGTTCGAATGAGCCCTTCCCCGATAAACTCCGTTTCACCAGTCAGCCCGAACGCCTTTGGCACATCCTCTTTCCCGGAATGGCTCTTGCAAAACAGCGGTGTACTGTAATCGGCAAAATATATGGCATCCATTCCGATCTTTTTAGCAAACCCGGCTTCGTCTATCTCTTCGGTGCCCATAATTTTTTGTTTGACGATGGTATCGACAAAATCCATAAACGGCACCCGATCCGGTTCTTTTAAATTTAAAGCAGCCATGACACGTTCGCGAGAGTTCATTTTCTTCTCCTGTTTGAAATAAGAAAGGAAATAGCAGTAAGGGTAAGGAGGCCAAACGCAATGCATTTGGCCTGCCTATCAGAACGACGAATTGTATGGAATTGCTATGCAAACCACCAGCGCTCAGAAGCCTTAGAGCCGTCGGCTTCCCAGTTACCGGCTATGTTATCAAACTTGATCTTGTCATTGACTGCTTCAACATTATCCTTGAACAGATAGACAATAACGCCCCCTTCATCACGCAGGATTTTCTGACATTCAAAATACATTGCCGCACGTTTCTTTTGATCCAATTCGGCTCGGGCCTCCGTGAGCAATTTATCAAAGCGCGCGTGATGGAAATGGCTGTCATTCCAGGGTGCAGCGCCTGAATAAGAGGTCGAAAGCATCCAGTCTACCGTGGCCCGTCCGTTCCAGTAGCAGGAGACAAATGGCTTTTTCAACCAGACATTACTCCAGTAGCCGTCGGTAGGTTCTTGCACCACGTCGACCGTAATGCCGGCTTTAGTTGACTGCTCCTTGTACAATAACGCTGCATCAATGAAATTGGCAATAGGTGCGGTATGCAGCTTAACGGTAAGATTGGACAGTCCTGCTTTTTTTAGATGATATTGGGCCTTGTCTGGATCGTAGGTGCGCTGAGGCAGATCGGTGGCGTGATATTTCATGAGCGGAGCAATGGGATGGTCGTTGCCCACGGTGCCGTATCCCCGCAGCATTTTTTTGACGATCTCTTCGCGATTGATGGCGTATTTAAGCGCTAACCGGACATCGTTGTTATCGAAGGGCGCTACATCGGTAAACATGGGCAAAGTATAGTGAAAGGTGGAGTTGACCCGGATGATCCGAATCCCAGGCGTTTTTTTCAACAGGTGAACGGTTTTTAGTTCGCACCGGTTCATAAAGTCAATCCGGCCGGTCTTCAGGGCATTCGTGCGGGCGTTGACATCAGCAATGCCGATGACCTCCACCTCGTCAAAATGGGCGCGTCCTTCCTTCCAGTAATTGGGGTTGCGGGTCATAAAGGCCCGCACTCCGGGCTCAAAGCTCTTTAGCACATACCCTGCAGTACCAATGCCTTCATCGAATTGCTTGCCCGCGGTTCCCGCCTGCTGGATGGTAAGGTGGTAGTCATTTAAAATATAGGGAAAATCGGCATTGCCTCCGGTAAGCTTGAAAATCACCATGTGCTTGCTGTCAGCTCGCACATCCTCGACTTGATCCATTAAGGCCTTAGCCCCGGACTTTGTATCCTTTTTGCGGTGATGATTAATGGAATCGACTACATCCTCGGCTTCAAAGCTTTTGCCGTTGTGAAATTCAACACCCTTGCGCAGCCTAAAGATCCACTGAGTTGCATCGGAGTTTGCCTCCCAGCTTTCAGCCAACTCCGGTATTGCTTCCCCTTTGTAGTCCACTTCTACCAAGTTATTGCGCAGGCTCCAGTTGATAAAATAGTTGCCGATGTCGTCTAGGAGGGCCGGGTCCAGGGTATTCGTTGTGGCAAATCCAGTGATTCCAACCCGGAACCGGCCGCCCCTCTTGGGCTTGGCAGCATGTGCTGGAGTGGACAACAATGTCGGGGATAAGGCAGCAGCGAATCCTAACGCCGTTACTTTCGCCAAAAACTCGCGGCGGGAAATTCTTCCCTCGATTAGTAATTGTTCAAGTCTTTTTAATTCTAGCATATCGACTCCTCCTTTCGGTGGTCGGGATATCTGTTAATGATATCCTAACCAATTGGCGTTTTATGTTCCCTTAATGAGAACTATTCAGTTAATCACCCAAAGCACCCAAAAATAGCATTATTCTAAGGTCATAAACATTTGTTCCGTTGCTCCAGTTTCGACCACATCTCAGGGGCTTTTATGTCTGTGATGCCAAATTTTTTCATATTTCTATTAAATTTTACTTGATTGTAAACTGTCAACAATTTACAATCGTACCTATCCTGTGTCAAGCATTAATTTTGTAGCAGTTCACCAGGGCATTTTTTGCGGTTGGTTAAACTTTCAACGATTCAACAATCGGAATCGGAGTAGATATGGACTATAATGCCGAAAATACTGATTCAATTATGAATCATTTATTTTATACATGATCCTATAAACTTTAGTAACTATTTGATAAATAACGTATTGTATTTTTTTATAGGCTTAGGCATAAATTTTGCTATGGGTGGCACCGAGGCCGAAATGGATAGGGACAAGTCAGCAATTGGGATACAATGCTTTTTTCCGGCAATTTGAAAAAATTTAAGAAGAGGATATCAACATGAAAAGAATGTCAAGAAGTGGTATCGGAACCACGGCGGGTTTTGGACTAGGGGCATTTTCCAGGGATGAGCTGGATTCCGTCCACTATGCCACTTTGCAGATCTTTAAGGATACCGGTATTAAAGTAATGAGTGAGGAAGCCTTGGAAATATTTCACGGCGGGGGATGTGATGTTGAACGTTTCAACGGATACGGTATTGTAAAGGTACCACCGTATATAGTTGAAGAATGTGCTTTCTGGGCGCCCTGTACAATCGTCTATGATGCCCGTGATCCCGATAAAGATTACATAGCTGAACCCAACCGCGTGGGTTTCACAACGTTTGGCGGATGCATCAACGTCGTGGACCCGCACACACGGGAGATTCGGCGGGCAACCAAGAAAGATTGCGGTGAAGTCGCCCGGGTATGCGATTATCTTGATGAAATTTGTGTGGTTACAAGAAGTGTCAACTCGACGGATGTCCCGGAAGGGGTCTTGTCCGTCCATAACCTGGACGCGTTGTTGAGAAATACCGGCAAACATATTTTTCTGGGTATTGATTCTCCCCGCGCTTTGGAGGTCATGATCGAACTCGCCTCCGCGGCTATTGGTGGCCGGGATAATTTCATCAAACGACCGAATTTTACCTCCAGCGTCTGTCCGTTAAGCCCGCTCATACTTCCGAAAAATGCCTGCGATATAATTATAAATTCAGTCAGGTCAGGTATGGGGGTACTGGTGCTTCCGATGGCACTATCCGGCGGCAC
>JAJRVC010000382.1 GCA_024277475.1 Deltaproteobacteria bacterium | reverse complement strand
TTCAAATTGCTAGCATCCGTCTGGAGGCAGATCTGCGAAAATGGTCTCATGGTGGCCTCGGAGTTTGCCAACTTCAGTCATAAGCATATCGGTTTCAAGCCCGATGATTTTGTTCATTCGGCAGGAGAGATTGCTTCCGCTGCCGGCACCATTGCTGAGCGGGTTGACGAGATGAAGGTTATCGAGATGACCCCGGATGAGAGAGGCGTATTTGCTCAGGCTGCTCACAGTCTGGTTTATGACGAACCCGAACAAGCCCCGATCCAACCGCAGCAGTTACTTAAAGAACGGCGGTATGATGACAAAGGCAAAGATCTTTGGAGTGTTTTTAACGTGATCCAGGAAAATATCGTTCGTGGCGGCCTCAAAGGAACCACCAGAGGAAGTAACGGACGGATGAGAAGAACAACAACCAGGCCGGTCAAGGCGCTTGATCGAAACATCAAGCTCAACCAAGCCCTTTGGGTACTGACCGAGAAGATGGCCGAGTTGAAGCAGGCTGACAGCAGCTCCACGGTCGTGGCTGCCTGACCACCACTCCATTACTTTCCATAACCGCAGCCGTCTCCTTCGGGGGACGGCTTTTTTATTGCCTTATTGTTGCAAAAACTTCGAAAAGTGATATCATATCATTCAGTATAGATTAAGCTGTAACAATACAATTTAATACGGAATGGATATATGAGTATCGTATTATTCGGCGGTGAAAAAGGCGGCACAGGTAAAACCACCCTGGCAACCAATATGGCGGCCATGTTATCCCTGCAGGGGAAAGACGTTTTACTGCTGGACACAGACCGGCAGGGAACAGCCTCTTTCTGGGCAACCGTCCGGGAAGATACGGAAATAGAACCTCGGATAGCATGTGTACAAAAATTCGGCAAGGGGCTGGCTTCACAGGTACGTGACCTGGCAGAACGCTATGATGAAATTGTCATTGATGCTGGTGGCCGAGATTCCATGGAGCTGCGCTATTCCCTTGGCGTTGCAGATCGGGCATATATCCCGGTGCAACCCTTTCAGTTTGACATCTGGACCATTCGGCAAATGGATGAGCTAGTGGAGATGGCACAGGGATTAAACGAAAACCTGCAAGCCGCCATTGTGCTCAACCGGGTGTCCACCAATCCCGCTGTCCATGAAGACCAGGAAACGAGAGATTTTTTCGATGAAGAAGCATTCCAGCACCTCGCCCTGGTAGATACCGTCCTTCGGGACAGGATTGCCTTTCGCAAGTCAGGCCGGGACGGCCTATCTGTTTTCGAATGGAAGCAGGATAAAAAAGCAGTAAATGAAATGAATCAACTCTACAAAGAGGTCTATTGTGGCGACTAAAAAGAAAACCCCACTTCGTTCTACCCCGAAAATGAGCAAAGACAAAGACCTTGATAAATTTGCCGCCGGTGCAGGCAGAAAAAACGCCAAGGAAAATGAGGTCTATCCCTGGGAAGAACCCCATGTCCGAGAGGATGTAAAAAAGACCTTGCCGCTCAGAATAGACGAACCCCTCTACCTAAAACTGAAATTCATCGCCGAGCGGACCCCATTCAGCATGAACTCCTTTATCCTTGATCGGGTGATTGATGAGATAGAAAAAGAAATTACCCGGTTAACAGAGTGAAGAAACCGGCTGTGCCGGAAATAAACCAGGAAAAAACAAGAAACAGCGAGTAAAAGAAACGAAGAAACGCAAAAATGGCATATTCTCCTTAGCAGGTGAAGGGATTAAATGAGAATCCTCCTCGACACAAACATCATTATTCCACTTGAAGATTCAACAAGAGCTTTGGAAGAAAGCTTTGCTGACTTCGTACGACTTGCTAATGAGCATAGCCATCGGCTTCTTGCTCACCCATCATCTCTTGATGATATTAAACGGGATAAAGACAAAGAACGCCAAAAAATCAGCCTTTCACGTATTCGTAAATACAGCTTCCTGGAAGATCCTCCTCTCCCGACTCCTGACGACTCCACGGCATTAAGCATACATTCCACCACGGATAATGACCGGGTCGATAACGATATCCTCTTTGCCATCTACAAGAATGCCGCAAATATTTTGGTAAGCGAGGATCGTCGGCTACATAATAAAGCATCACGATTGGGTATCAAGGATCGAGTTTTTTATCTACAACAAGCTGTCTCATTTCTCCAACGTCTTTATCGCCAGGTACCTGTTAATCTGCCAAATATTCAGGAACTACCACTGTACAAAATTGAATTGAAAGATCCATTTTTCGACTCTCTTCGTGAAGATTATCCCGGTTTTGATAAATGGTTTAGTAATAAAGCACAAGATGGAAAAAAAGCATGGGTCTACCAAGAACAATCAGGCAAAGTCGGAGCAATCTGTATCTACAAGATTGAGAAGAATCCCATCACCTGTGACGATAATAAATCCATACCCGGCAAAGTCCTTAAACTATGCACCTTCAAAGTCGGCGAGACGGTGAGAGGACGAAGAATAGGAGAGTTGTTTTTCAAAGCTGCATTTCGTTTTGCCACCTCTAATAATCTAGAACATATTTACCTGCACACCATTTCTGAGAAGCATGAATTCCTCGTGGATTTTTGCCAAGATTTCGGAT
>JAJRVC010000381.1 GCA_024277475.1 Deltaproteobacteria bacterium | reverse complement strand
GGTTGACCGGGTTGTCCACCAGCCGGCAGGTAAAGCCCATATTTTCCAGGTAGGGCGTGATGGCTCCGGTCAAATAAGCCCGCAGAGCATCCCGGCAGGCCTCGTTTTGACTTTCAGTCGGCTGGGAAACCCAGCGGCTCAACAGATGAAAAAAGGTACCATAGTCAAAAATTTTCTAGGCACGGGCAATTGCATTCTCACGGCTCATATCTTTCTCCTTCCAAGGTTGAGCGGTTCAGGGTTCAACGTTTCGGGTTGAAAAAGAAACTTTACACTCAAAAGAGGAATAAAAATAGGATAAAATTTAAGGACCCCAGTATGAGTATTTTTACCACCCCAGTTTAGATCCTCATTAGTATTCGGGGTGGTGGCATTCAACCATTCGATCGGCTTCGATCCTCGGTTGGGGCGGCATGTTTGAACATAGCTCGGTGGCTTTCGGGCAACGGGGGTGAAAAGTGCAGCCGGAAGGCGGATCAATGGGGTTGGGATATTCCAGCCCTAGATGGGTTTCGGGTAAGCCCAGGCCCGGTTCCGGAGTTAAGACCGAGGTTAAAAGTGCCTGGGTATAAGGATGACGCGGTTTTTTAAATAGTTCCCGGGTCCCGGCTTCTTCAACAATTCTACCTAGATACATCACTGCAACCGTGCTTGCCATATGCTCTACGACGGCCAGATCATGACTGATGAGAATGTAGGTAAGATTAAGTTCCTGTCTTAATTCCATCAGCAAGTTGAGGATTTGAGCCTGAACCGAGACATCCAGCGCCGAGGTCGGTTCGTCGCAAAGGACGACATCCGGGTGCATGATTAAGGCCCGGGCGACTGCCACCCGCTGGCGTTGACCGCCGGATAACTGATTTGGATAGTTGTGCTTGAGCCGGGAAGGAAGTCCCACCATCTCCATGATTTCGCTTACCTGGCGACTCCAGCGGTCCCGATTGCCGACTTTGAGCGCTCTTAAAGGCAGGGAGATAATGGAAGCAATACTTTTACGCGGATTCAGCGATGAATATGGGTCCTGAAAAACCGGCTGCACCTGGCGCGCGATGCCTTTGGCAGTCAGCTTCGAAATCGCCCGGCCGGCTATGAAAATTTCTCCTTCGGTTAAAATTTCCAGACCTAAAATTAATTTTGCCAGGGTTGTCTTGCCGCAGCCCGATTCACCGACCAACCCTAGGACCGAACCCTTGGTGACATTCAAAGAGACGCCGTTTACCGCCTTGAGCCTTCGCCGGCTCCGGAAGGCACCCCCACTGACCAGATAGGTTTTGGTTACCTCGCGGGTTTTGAGAGCAAGCTCCGTCATCTCCAATTTCCTTTTTTGTCCACCGCACAGGCTTCAGGGCTGAGCAGACAGCGATAGGCCCGCCCAGGCGAGACTTCTCGCAATGATACTTCCTCCATTGCACATTGCGGGCCGGCTGCATAACAGCGGTTACGAAAAGAGCAGCCGCTTAAATCCCCGATAGGGGTCGGCACCATACCCGGGATGGAACCCAGTTTCCGACCCGGCCGGGTTTTCCCCGGTACCGGGATGCACTCCATAAGTCCCCGGGTATAGGGATGCAACGGCTTGTCGAAGACTTGCCGAACATTTCCGGTTTCAACCACCTGACCGCAGTACATCACGGCCAGTCGGTCGGCCATTCTGGCGACCACCCCCAGATCATGAGTGATCAAAAGCAGGCCCATCTTGAATTCTTTCTGGATGGATGCCAGCAGAGCCAGAATCTGGGCTTGAATCGTTACGTCGAGGGCCGTGGTAGGCTCATCGGCGATGATCAGAGCGGGACTGCACATAAGACCCATGGCGATCATCACACGCTGACGCAGACCTCCCGAAAGCTGGTGAGGATATTGTTTCAGACGTGAAGCAGCCGCAGTAATACCCACTTTTTCCAGCAGATAAACAGCTCGCTCCCGGGCTTGTCCAGTGGTTATTTTTTGGTGCTCCAGGATGGCTTCTTCCAGCTGGTTGCCGATGGTGTAGCAGGGATCCAGGGAAGTCATGGGTTCCTGGAAAATCATGGCCATGCGTTCACCCCGAATTTTGGCCATGGCCGCCCCGTCAGCCGTCATCAGGTCCTGTCCCTCGAAAATCAGCTTATCCGCCCAACGAATGCCCCGGGGAGGCAGGAGATCCATAATGGCCAGGGCAGTCATGGACTTGCCGCAGCCGGATTCGCCCACCAGGCTCAGGGTTTCACCGTGATGCATGCTGAAACTGACATTGCGCACGGCATGCAGGGCCCCTGCCGGCAGCCGCAGATCGGCATGCAGTCCTTTCACTACCAGCAGCTTGCTCATGATCGGCCTTCCGGTGCAGTCACGTCACGCAATCCGTCTCCCAGAAGGTTCATACCCAATACCAGGATAAACAGGGCCACGCCGGGAATGGAAATCAAATAAGGATCGAAGAGCATGAATTCTTTACCTTCGGCTATCATAAGCCCCCATGAAGGGATGGGCGGTTGAACGCCCATGCCTAAAAACGACAAGGCCGCCTCCAGCAGGATGGCCCGGCCGATTTCCAGGGTGGCAACCACCACCAGGTTGTTGAATGCATTCGGCAGGATTTCTCTTGAAATGATCCAGAAAACCGAGCAGCCTGCAGCTCTGGCTGCCGCGATATAGTCCATGGATCTGATTTGCTGGCTGGTGGCCTTCAAAACCACGGCAAAGCGGTCCCAGATCAAACAGCCCAGGACAAGAATTACGATTTGCATTGATCCGCCGACGAGCGCGACCACTGCTATGGCTACCAGTACCGCCGGCAGGGCCAAACGTACCGTGATGATAAAACTGACAAGCATAGCCACCCGGCCGCCGAAAAAACCGGCCGACAGGCCCAGCACCGTACCGATAATCATGGCGATGAACATGCAGGCAAAACCGATCAACAGAGATATGCGGCAGCCGTAGATCAGGCGGCTTAAATAATCACGGCCCAGATTGTCTGTACCCAGGGGATGCTCCCAGGTTCCTTTCTCCTGCCAGACGGGCGGTATCATCCGTTGGGACAGATCCTGTTTGTAGGGATCATGGGGCGCAAGGGCCGGGGCCAGGACGGCCGTTAAAAAGATGATGAGCACCACCGCGGTGCCGAAGAGAAACCCCTTGTGGCGCAGCATCCGCCGGCGCATGATTTGCCGCGGCGTCGGGAAGACTACCTCTAAGCCTAAGCCCCTGTCCATCGTCTGGCTGCCATTTTCCGTTTGTGTCATGCTTACCGAACCCTGATGCGCGGATCTAGAAATGCATTTAAGATATCACCGAGAAACGTCAGCACCACATAAATCATCGCCAGCAACAAAACAATGGCCTGGACCACCGGCAGATCGGAGCGGCTGATGGATACCCAGGCCAAATATCCAATGCCGTGCAACGCAAAAACCGATTCGATCACAATCGAACCTCCCAGCATAAAGCCAAGTTGGACGGCTGCCAGGGCGACTACGGGAATGATGGCATTGCGCAGGGCGTGCTTGAACAGGATTTTTCCCCATCGCAGTCCCTTGGCCCGGGCGGTTCGGATATGGTCCGAGGCCAGAACCTCCAGCATGCCGGAGCGGGTCAGGCGCATGAAAGCAGGAGTGGCGTAATAACCCAAAGCGATGGTCGGCATGACAAAATGAAGAGGGGTATCACTGCCGGAAATGGGCAGCCAGCGCAGAATCACGCCGAAAAAGATGATCATGATCAGGCCGAACCAGAAAGACGGCATAGCCTGGCCCAGGACCGAGATGGTAAGAGCAATGCGGTCAATCCAGGTATTGGGCCGGATGGCGGCCAGAATGCCCAGGGGGATGGCCAGGATGATGGCAAACATCAAGGCGCAGATTCCCAGAGTCATGGTCACGCCTATACGTTCTCGAATCATTTCGGTCACGGGTCGATTCAAATAGGGCGATTCACCCAGATCGCCCTGCAGTGCTCGGCCGATCCAATCAACATATTGAACAATCAGCGGTCGATCAAAACCGTATTGCTTGCGGACGAATTCAATTTCCTTATTACTGGCTCCCTCGCCGGCCAGAGCAATGGCCGGATCGCCGGAGACCTGGGTCAGCATGAAGCTGATCAGCGATACGGTTAACATGACGAGGACTGCCAGGCCCAGGCGTTTGAGGGTATAAATTAACATATTTACAGATTCTCAGGTGGCGATGAACAATGGGATGCAGTCGGGAGCGATCCTGAGCGGATCGCTCCCGGAATGGCCGATTTACTTCCACGATGCCTGGAAAAACCGCGGCACGGCATCCGGATAGGGGGTAAAATTGAGGTCCTTGCTGAAGCAATTGTTGGAGACATAGGTGAATAATGGCGCCCAGTAAGCCTGTTCGGCGATGCGTTGGAGGGCCTTTTTGTAAAGCATCTTGCGTTTTTGAGTATCGATGCTGGTATCGGCCTCCAGCAGCCAGTCCCGCACCTGGGGGTCCCGGGCCATGTCGTCTTCTGAAAATTCAAAGAAATAGCTGGTTATGGCCGAGACATCATTGATGGAATACGAACCCCAGGTCTGAAAGTTGAATTGAACCTTCCCGGCCCGGTCTTTTTCCCTCAGGGCTGAGTATTTCATCATCATCAGCTTGGCTTTGATTCCCACCGCAGCCAGATCTCCCACCATAGCTTCGGCGTAGGGCCGGTTGCGGTAGCCGTAAAGGGTTGTTTTAAACCCATTGGGGTAGCCGGCTTCGGCCAAAAGCTTTTTGGCTTTCTGCGGGTCGTAGTCGTACTTCATAACATCCTCGGTGCAGCCGCACTGGGTTGGAAAGCAGGCCGAATAGACAGGACGCGAATCACCCCCGACCAGGTTTTTAGAGATGGCCTCTTTGTTAATCGCATGGTTGACCGCCCGCCGGACGGCAAGTTTCTTAAACGGATTTTCTATTCCGTGCTCAGCGGCACGATCGGCCGCATCAAACTTTATAAAACCGATTCGCATGGTCTCGGCCGGTATTACGGTAAGATTCGGCATCTTGGCCAGCCTTTCGGCCTGATCCGGGGCCACCAGCCAAATCCAATCCAAGGAACCGGTCATCAGTTCGGCCACCTGGGTGTTCATTTCAGGCAGGGTCCGCCACACAATTTTTCCGATGGAGGGCTGGCCTTTGGGGCTGTCCTTGAAATAATCCTCGTTTTTTATCAGGACGACCTTCTTGCCGGGCTCCAGTTCGGTTACTTTATAAGGCCCGGTGCCGATGGGCGCCAGCCCGAAACCCTTGGGGCCGACTTTGGCATAATAGTCTTTGGGATAGATCGGATTGGCTCCTGATAGAAATTCCAGGGCAGCCGGGAAAGGCTGTTTCAGCAGGATCTTGACCTTGTAAGGTCCTTCCTTGACGACCTCTTTGATCCAGTTGGAGTATCGCTGGGTCAGAACTTTGTTATCCGGATTGGCGGCGAAATTAAGGGTGTAGACTACATCGTCGGCTGTCATTTCAGCACCGTTGTGAAACTTGACCCCCTGACGCAGTTCGATTGCCATGGTGGTGTCATCTATCCATTGGAAGGATTTCGCCAGCAGGGGCTTGTACTCCATCGTTTTGGGATCACGATAGAGCAGGTTATCATAGACGTGACGGGCAAAAATGATGCCCTCGCGTGCGGTATTGAAATACCGGTCGGTATTTTCCAGCTCCTTGGTGGTCGCGATATTCAAGGTATCATCCTTTTTCCCGGCCCAGACCGGGCAGACCAGAAAACTGGTAATCATTAACCCAACAAAGACAATGATAGCATAATTACTCAACCTTTTTTTCATACTTACCTCCTTTAAATTGGTTAGAAGCCCCTTTTTGGACGCCCTCCGACCTCAGAGACGCTGAACATCCAAATATCGAAGGAAAAATAGATTGTCAACGTCGATTTTTTTCCAGAGCCATTCGATACACTAGATAGTATTTATTAATGTTGCTGACATAGCGAACCGTTTCCTGCCCGACGGTCTTCAGTACGGCAAGTTCAACATTTCGAAACCATGCATTAGGATTCAACCCCATTTTTTTGGCTATTGATCTCGCCTTTCTGATCTTGGCCGGGCCTGCGTTGTAGGCCGCAATTGCCAGTCGTATCCGGTCCCTCGGCCTGATGGCTTTGTCATTAAAATATTTGTCCCTCAGATAGGACAGATATTTGACGCCGGCATGAATATTGTTTTCTGCAGAGCTTATATTTTTAATTCCAATGGGTTTGCCTTTGGCGGTTGACGGTAATATCTGCATGATGCCGGTCGCACCGGAAGGGTTCTTCTTATTCTGATCAAGGCCGGATTCCTGGTAGGCAAGCGCCAAGACAAGAATCCAGTCAAATTTGTACTTGGCGGCATATTTTTGAAAAAAACCCTTGTATTTTTTGACTTTATTACTTTCCCCACTTTTGAGTGGATTTTTAATCCATGGATTTTTTTTAAAGTAACGATTGAAATAAATATTGCCCAGTTTCGTACCTTTTTTACGGGATTTCAGGTAAGTATCCAGGCTTGCCTTTAATTTCGGGTTTTCTTTGCGGACCATCCAGGCCAATTGCCCTCCACTGCGCAATTTGACATTTTGATGTACCCTCAGGTCTTTAAGCGTGCCGGACCATATTTTTGCAAGGTGGCTGTCACATACGGTCATTGCTACCGCACCGCTATTGACCAACTCCAATATATCCTCGGTTTCAAGTGTTTCATCCGCTTTTTTGATCTTCACTGCTGCCTTGCCTGCAGCGGCAAGCGTATCGTTGAGCGATTCCAGGCTATCGAAGTAACTGCTGCTGGCACGCACAAATATTTCTTTACCAGCTAAATCTCCTGGTTCACGGATTGGTGCAACCTCTTTGTAGGTCACAAGCAATTCATCGATTCCGTTTAAATACGGAATGGTAAAGGCCACTTTTTTGCTTCGTTCAGCTGTGATGGTCAGGCCGGCGGCCGCGATGTCTCCGTATCCCTTTACAAGTTGTGGGATAAGTTGATTGCGAGCCACAGGAATAAATTCGAAAACCACTCCCAGTTCCTTTTTTTTTATTTTTTTGTTCAAAGAGGTTTCATATCCCTTCAGCAATTCATACTCATAACCAAAGAAGTGTCCCTTCGACATAAAAAAATTGGTTTTATTCAGTGTGGTCAGGACCCTGATATAACGTCTTTTCATGAGCCCTTTTAGATCATCCTTGTACTGGTAAGAATGATGGACGTCAAGCGGCAGGCTCTGCTCAGTCTTTTCTGCAGATAGGACTTGAGCAAAGAATGATACGATCAAAACGCTGCAAAAAATTGAGAGTATTTTTTTCATCGGCACCTTCAATATTCGATATTCAGCGGTTCGCTGTTCCAACACTGTGTAGTTTCACACGAGCGTCGCCTCTGGCCAAAAAAACGGCCAGTCTGATCAAAAAAGAAACTTTTTAAATGAAGTTTCATATAAGGCGGGATGATGCTGCCTGTGCTGTCCGCCGACGCTTTGATTCCGCCAAGTGTTTTTCCAGGCCGTTTCGCATGCCGATACACTCCATAAAGTACCTCTATAGCCGATCATTTCCGCACCGCCATGGCCGCTTCCTGGAGGGCTTCGGAAAAAGTCGGGTGCCCGTGAACGGTGCGGGCGATGTCTTCGGAGCTGGCGTTAAACTCGAGGGCCAGCACACATTCGGCAATCATGTCGGCCGCCCGGGGACCGATGATGTGCACCCCCAGCACCCGGTCTGTTTTTTTGTGGGCGATGACTTTGACAAATCCTTCGGTCTCACCCATGCAGCGAGCCCGGCCGGCCCCTGAGAATGGATAGGTACCGGTGCAATACTCGATGTCACGTTCCTTGACCTGTTCTTCGGTGAGTCCCACCGAGGCCACTTCGGGCCAGGTGTAGATCACTGAGGGAATGGCATCGTAGTTCACTTCGCCGGGCTTGCCGGTGATACATTCGACCGCGGCAATCCCTTCGGCGGAGGCTTTGTGGGCCAGCATCGGGCCGCGGATTAGATCTCCGACGGCATAAATGGTGGGAATATTGGTGCGATATGACGCATCCACCAGCAGGTGTCCGGTGGCGGGGTCCGTTTTTATGCCCACTTCTTCAAGGCCCAATCCCCTTATACGGGGCCTGCGTCCTACACTGATTAAAAGACAGTTGCAGGATAACGCTTCCCGGCCCTTTTTGGTTTTTAGGTCCACCCGCACGGATTTACCGGCGATCCTGGCAGCGGCTACCCTTGTTTGCAGATGGAAATTAATGCCCTGACGCTTGAGGACCCGCTGCAGTTTGCGACCCACCTGGCCATCCAGGGTGATGGCGATTTTAGGCAGCATTTCAATGACGGTCACCTTTGCCCCGAGACGCAACCACACCGAGCCTAATTCCAGTCCGATGAAGCCGCCGCCTACAATGCCGAGGTGCTTGGGAACGGCATCAAAATTTAAGGCTTCACGGGAGCTGACAACATGTTGACCGTCAAACTCAAGGTCCGGCAGCGATACCGGCTCAGCGCCGGTGGCCAGGATGATCGATTTGGCCTGCAAGCTTCGAAACCCACCTTTTTTAGCCCCCGGGGAGTTTTGGGCAACCTCGACACGATCCGCTCCGGCCAGTCTGGCCATGCCGTGGATGATTTCGATTTTATGACCCTCAAGAAGCCTTTTGACGTTTGTGGTCAGTTCCTGAACAACCTTTTCCTTACGGGCCATCATGGTAGACAGATCCAGACTTACCCTGCCGGTCTTGATGCCATGGGCGGCGAACTGTTCTTTGGCCAGGTGGTAGTATTCACTGGAATCCAGCAGGGCTTTGCTGGGGATGCAGCCGACATTCAGGCACACGCCTCCCAGGCGCGGTTCTTTTTCGATACAGGCGACTTTCAGGCCGAGCCGGGCGGCGCGAACTGCAGCTACATATCCGCCGGGACCACTTCCTACGACTACCAGATCGTACTTTTCTTTATTAGCCATTATCGTATCCCTCAGATGTACAAATAGTAGGTTTTATAGACTCTAACCAACTAAGATAAAATCAATTTCATTTTCCGATTTTGTCCTTAACCCTGAACGCTGAACCCTTAACCTGTGGGTTTCCCATTCTATATCTCCATCATGATTCGCTCCGGGTTTTCCACACACTCCTTGATACGCTTGAGGAAAGTGACTGCCTCTCTGCCGTCGACAATGCGATGGTCGTAGCTTAACGCCACATACATCATGGGCCGGATGACCACTTCGTCATCGATTACCACCGGTCGTTTTTCGATCTTATGCATTCCCAGAATAGCGCTTTGGGGGGTGTTCAAAATGGGGGTACTCAACAGGGACCCGTAAACACCGCCATTGCTGATGGTAAAGGTGCCGCCCTCCAGATCGGAGAGTTCGAGACGATTTTCAGTGATTTTTTTTACATAGTCAACAATGGCCTGTTCCAGCCCGGCAAAACTCAGCCTATCGGCATGACGAATTACCGGGACCACCAGGCCGCGTTCGGATCCTATCGCCACCCCGACATGATAATAGTGGTGTTCGATGATATCTTTTCCGTCAACAAAGGCGTTGATTTGAGAAAACTCCTTCAGTGCTTCAATGCAGGCTTTGATAAAAAACGACATGAATCCCAGGCCGACACCGTATTTTTGTTCGAAGGTTTCTTTATACTGCCGGCGAATGGCCATGACATGGCCCATATCAATTTCATTGAAAGTCGTCAGCATGGCCGTGCTGTGTTTGGCCTCCAGCAGCCGGGCTGCGATGCGTTGACGAATCCGGCTCATCGGTTTCCGGCGGGTGTATTCCTCGGCAGCAACGGCTTTTTCGAGTGGCATTTCAACTGAAGTTTCCTTAGCCTCGGCGACCGTTGCCCGATCGGAGGTGCCGGGAGCAATCGGAGCCCGTCCGCTTTCAAGATATAAAATAACATCTGATTTGGTAATACGGTCACCGGGACCGGTTCCCGGTATTTGAGCAGGATCCAGGTTTTTCTCCGTTATCAGTCTTCTCACCGACGGCGCAAATTGCGCCCTGTTCCCAAACTGCTGCACGGGCGTTTCAACCACGGGTTCCTGTTGCGCTGCCACCGGTTCGGAGACCTCAAGAGCAGGCGCCCCGGGGGCAGGCATTGCGCCAATCTTTTCTTCAGCTTTGCCGGTAACAGGCTCATCCGCTGTTTTTGCGGCCGCTTCGGTATCCAGAGTACCGACCACGGCGCCGATGGCAACCGTTTCCCCCTCCGGTACTTTAATCGAGAGCACACCATCGGCTTCGGCCGCCACCTCCAGGGTGATTTTGTCGGTTTCGATGACAAACAGCGGCTCTTCATTTTTTACCGGATCACCATCAGTTTTAAACCACTGGGCCAGCAGCGCTTCGGTTACGGATTCTCCCACGCTGGGCACTTGGATTTCTAGAAGCATAAATACCCCTTAACTTAAAGTCTGTGAACGTCCAACATCGAATAAGGTATTCTGTCAATTTAAAAAAGACTGAGCAACCTGTCGGGTCGTAGCCGAAGGCGAAGCCTGAAGCTAATCTATCCTTCGAAATTCGACACGGCTGAGTTGTTCAACCTTATGCTCGCGGCCGAAGGGCTCGTCGCAGGCTGCGGTTCGATTTGATGTGGCCGCAAAAAGGCACAAAAACCATAAAAATAAAATTTAACCCTTAATAATTTCAATAGGTTATATGATCATAATTCGAGAATTTTGACTTTTTACGAGATTGTCAATATTGGACGTTCGATGTTCAATCTATTCACTGTTCCGGCCAGGTAGATTGTCATAGGTTTTGGGGCTCCGCTCTTACTTCCTCTCTCCTGACACCTGAAACCTGATTTTCAAATCCAGAACGGCCTAGCTCACCTCCGCCTGTCCTCTTTTCCCGCCGGCCCGGCCCACTGCTTTTTCGATAATCCGGTTTTGTTCCTGCTTAAATATCGCCGGAAAACCCGTGGCCGGGCTGGAAGACGGTTTTCTGCCGATATAAGTCAGGGTTCGTTGGGAGACACTCTCAAGCCGGGCTTTGACGAATTGCCACCCACCCATATTTTCCGGTTCTTCCTGGACCCAGTACCAATTTTTTAAACGGGAATATTTTTTCAACACGGTTTTCAATTGCTCCTGGGGAAAGGGATAAAACTGTTCCATGCGTACTATGACGATATCCGTGCTTTCAAGGTCCCTGCATCGGGCGGACAGTTCATAATAGATTTTCCCGCTGCAAAACAGGATCGTTGCCGGATTTTTTGCTCCGTTGGGATCATCGAGTACTGCCTGAAATGAATCGCCGGCAAGTTCATCAAGGGTCGATATGGCCGCAGGATGGCGCAAAAGACTTTTGGGGG
>JAJRVC010000380.1 GCA_024277475.1 Deltaproteobacteria bacterium | reverse complement strand
GGAATTCCCGCCATACCCAGTTTTTTTGAGACAACTCCCTCGTTCATCACACCACCGGCAGCCAGATTGCTATCTTCGCAATGAGAAATAGCCGCCAGGTTAAAACCTTTTGCCCTTTCCAAGGCGCTGCGCATCAACCGGCTGTCCATCACCGGGTTGCCGTCATCCGAGACGGCAACAGCACCGGCCTGTTTCAAAATTTCATATTCACAAAGCGTCTTCCCCTCTATCCCTTTACTGATGGCGGCCACCGGCAACACTCTAACCAGATTGATTTCAGCTGCTTTTGCAAGGATATATTCGGTGACCTGTCTGTTGTCGTTAACAGGATTTGTATTCGGCATACAGCAAACGGTGCTGAATCCGCCGCGAGCAGCAGCCCGGCAACCCGATTCAATGGTTTCCTTATACTCGAAACCCGGCTCACGCAAATGAACATGCATATCGATTAAACCGGGAGTGACGATCTTGCCCGAAGCGTCAAAAATTCGGGTCCCAGGTTGTTGAATATTTGACACTCGATTCTGTTCACCGGTTTGCCCATTTTCAATAATCGCAGTTATCTTCCCATCGTCGATAAAGATGTCGGCAATGCCGTCAAAATGGCCGGGATCAACCAACCTGCCGCCGATTATTCGGATTTGCATCGTCTGTTCTTTTCCCGCTGTGATAGTCCAATGCCGTTCTAAAATTCTCTCTCACATCAACCGTGTGTCGAGGCACAGCAAAACGAATTCATTTTAAAATTTTACCCAGCCGGTTCCATCGGACGCCAAATTTTTGTTTGTCCCAGGACCAGTAAACAATAAAGGCTTTACCGCTAACCGCCTTTAGATCCACAAATCCCCAGAACCGGCTGTCATAGCTTTCATCTCGATTGTCTCCCATCACAAAGAGAGAATTTTCCGGTACTGTGATGGGTCCAAAATTATCTCTTGGCCGGAGGTTGCCGGAAATGATGTTGGGATCGGTATGGACACCAAAATCGTGGTTCACCCGTTTGCTATTCACATACAGCTGTTTATCCCGACTCTCGATGACATCACCGCCTACCCCGATCACGCGTTTGATAAAATCTTTATTTGGATCCTTTGGGAATTTAAACACAATAATGTCTCCGCGCCGGGGTTCTTTAAAAGGAATAATGGTTTTATTCCAGTAAGGTATTTTGACCCCGTAAAGAAATTTATTCACCAGGATATGGTCCCCGATCTGCAAGGTCTGTTTCATGGACCCGGAAGGTATCTTAAACGCCTGCACCACAAATGTGCGTATGAACAGCGCAATGAGAACTGCCACAAGAATGGCTTCAATATTCTCCCGAAGATGACTTTTTTGGGGTACGTTTTCGTCTTTCACCTCTGAATGTTTCCGTTTCAAGTTTTTCAATACCTTCCTTTAAATGATTAGTTAGAAATTTGTTGTTCTAAGTGAATGTCATCAACTCAAATATGGACAATAATTCTAAGCAGTATATTAGCAATAATTCCGGCAGCCACATCATCCGCGACCACGCCCAGACCGCCCGGTATCCGTTTATCCAGGTTTCGAATCGGAAACGGTTTCAAGATATCCAGAATTCTGAATATGATAAAACCGACTACCACCGTTATCGGACGAAACGGTAATCCGATTAAAGTCACCATCATGCCGGCTATTTCATCGATAACGATACAGCCCGGATCGTTTTGCTTTAGTATTTTTTCAGCGGCATCGGCGATGCACACAGCCAAAAAGATAAAGAACAAAATACAGAGGATTGCCGGCGTCAGTGAAATTCCAGCTAGGGCAAAACAAAGCGGAAGTCCGATTAAGGATCCGAACGTTCCGGGTGCAAACGGAATGTTTCCTATGTAAAAACCCGTGGCCAGAAACATTACCGCATTGTCTCTAAATTTCATGGCTCGTGTCTATAAGCTCGTTCCACTTTTGTCAAGATCAGATATGATTACCCAGGTTGAGCGGTTCAGGGTTCACCTTTCAAATTGCTGCATCTGAAATTTCGAGCCTTCATAACACCACAAAAAAAGCATTCAGGGTTCTGAAATTATCGAATCGCCTTTCGCCAACAGTCTATCGACATTCGTCAATCTTCTCCCCCCGTCTCACGGGTAATGATATCGTAAACGATTCTCAAAGGAATATCCTGTTCACGCGCAATTTTTTCACAGACGTCATATTCGGGTACAATACGGATATTCCCCTGAGGGTCTTTTATGCGCTTTACAGGTATATTTCCATAGCTCGTCTTTACTTCCATCTGATCCCGCCACAGTAAGCAACGGCTGGATTTATAATATCGCACCCCCAAGGTTGTTGTTTCAGACAAAATCCGATAAATCAGGCTATCTTTGTCGTCTGGACGGCATAGTACCTGTAGCATGGTACCGGGCCTGTTCTTTTTCATATAAACGGGTATCCAGTAAACATCCAACGCCCCGTCAGCGAGAAGCCTATCCATCAGATAGCCGAACAACTCCGGATTCATATCATCAATGCAGCTTTCGAGGATAGCGATATGATCCTCCTGCAACTCAGTCGGCGAACCGGTGGCGGTTTCAGACTCGGTACCGGTGATGATTCTCAACAAATTTGGTCCGGCCTCAAGTTCCCGCTGCCCTGCCCCATAGCCAATACCTGACGGGGTCATATCCGGCATGGCGCCAAATCCTTCTGCCAGGGTGACGATAATCGCAGCCCCGGTGGGGGTGACCAGTTCGTGGGGGATATCGGTTCCATAAGCCGGAATCCCTTTCAGAATATCCAGTGTGGCCGGCGCCGGTACGGGGAGTTTGCCATGGCTGCAGGTAACAAATCCCTTACCCAGAGGGATATGAGAAGCGCGGATGCTTTTGATTCCCAGATAATCCAGGCAAATAGCAGTCCCCACGATATCGACGATAGCATCAATCCCACCGACCTCATGAAAATGCACCTCCTCAGTAGCGCAGCTATGGATATGGGCTTCAGATTCAGCAAGTTTTTTAAATATTTGAAGACTGGTTGATTTGATCCTCTCCGACAGCGGGCAGTTCTCGATCAGAGAGCGTATGTCGGCATAATTTCGTGCTGTTTGATCGTCATACATACCGACAACCACCGACATCGCTCTGATACCGTTGCGATGAACCGGGGTCACTGTAATGTCAAAATTTGTAAGAGGAATACTGTTAAGGCGGACTTCAAGATATTTTAAGGGTACACCCAGGTCGATTAAAGCGCCCAGGGTCATATCGCCGCTGATTCCGGAAAAACAATCAAAGTAAGCCAACATAAAGTTATCCATCCGAATTAAAATATTGACAAAAAAAACTACGAATATATTATACGCGGGGTATACTTGTCCAAACGGAAGTGCGCAGCTGGCTGGTGCGGCTCCCGGACTTCAAATCCGGTGTGGGGCGTTAACACCGTCCCGGGTGGGTTCGATTCCCATGCACTTCCGCCATTTCCCATTGATATCATTACATATTTTATCCCAAAAATCTACCCCGAAATTACCCCGCGATCCTGTAAACGGATGACCTTCCGTAGCAATTTTAACCAATCGGTTTTCGAGTATCCAAATGAACGCAGGATCAACATGTTATAGCCCCCTTTTTCAGGAAAGGCCGGCATTTCCTGAATACATTCTAAACTAAACGCCTATCGAAAACCAGGTAATGAGGGAGGCAATACATGACGTTGACTTTACCCTCAGCCGCTAAGGAGGATGAATTTTGCAGTTTCATCAGGACATCGCATTGAATTTTATGGAACTGAACAGGGCCTTATCGGAAAAGATGGTATCAGATTCAAAATCATGCTCCCGCAAGATGATTGAACTGGAGGTGGTGAGGCCAATCTATCTTCAGCATCTTTTCGGGACGATCATGTTTCCCAGCTTTGCGTGCAATCCTTGTCTTTTTTTTAGGGATACTAGTATGTCCGATACTTACAAAACGGTGACGGTATCCCTTCAGGAAATTTTGCTCCTTCCAAAATGATTTGCCGACTTCCCTACAATAATTCATGAAGCATTGCGCCCCTTTCAATTGCCGTATAATTGCCTCACACGATCCTTTACCCTAACGTTGCAAAAGCCGGAGGGCTTCAGAGCCAAGGCGTCAAGGGTGAAGTTGTAGTCGTTTACCTCGAATCCTTGACAACACAGGATCTGAAGTTCTCCGGCTTTCCCGCAGG
>JAJRVC010000379.1 GCA_024277475.1 Deltaproteobacteria bacterium | reverse complement strand
TTTCCCGCCACGGGGGTCTGTGCCGCGGTACAGCAAAACGAAATCAGGAGGCGGGCTGTCTACTGAAAACGATTCCAGGAAAGGAAAATTTCTTAGCCTTCCGTGTTTTAAATATAAAAAATGAACATTATTCAGTTCGCAGTATTTAACCAGCCCGTCATAATCTGAATAAGGTGCATACAGCTTCACCGCTCCCGTGTAATACGCCAGATAGGCTCTTTGGGCGCACACGACCGGCGGTGTGTCGAGTTCACTCGAGGTGATCCGCTTGATGGTGGCTATGGGCTCCCGCAGTTCGGCGGGACTGTACTCCGAATTATAAACCGGAGGATTGAAGGCTCTCCGCAAAGGCTGCAGCCAGGCACCCATTACCGCGATGAGCAGACTAGAAACGAAAACGTAATCAGGCCATGAAAAAGGCCCCTTGTGGGCCCTGGCAATGCGAACAAAGAAAACGATGCCGATCCCCGCCACTAAATAGATGATGGGAGCGATGCTTATAATATGCCTCATGACGACATTGTGCAACAAAGGCGCGACGAGGTTTAACCCAATAAATGACAAGATAAGGAACGTTTCGAAGCGATATCCGGACTGAATGAGCCCAACAATTCCAAAAGCAAAAAACACGATAACAAATGGCCCGATCAATTCACCCAATTGCCTTTGGTAGAGGGTGTCAAAGTTTTTCAGCACCGTCTTGCTGTACCGAGTGATGCCGTGCTTTGCCTGAAAAGTCGCCAATACCTCTGGATGGTTTTTAATATACTTGATATTGTTCTGTTTTTTGCTGAAATCCAACACGAACAATTTTTCGTTCATTGATTTTCCGTCGGGGTTTTTTAAAACCACCGACCAGATCTGACGGCCATTGACAGCAAACATTCCCAGTTTTCTGCTCACTCGCCAGATTTGGGGCCCCGCCATTATCCCAAAGCATATCACAAAGATCAGGCTCCATCCGATCAGATGTTTTACGGTAAAAGGTCTGTATATTATCCAATACACACCCTGAAAAAAAGGGACCACGGCAACGAACAGAAGGCCTTCCACGCGATTCAGGAAAGCCAATCCGAAAATGAAACCCAGAACGGCGGCACCCCGGTAAACGGGCTGCCTGTACTGGGACAGGAAAACAAAAAAGCCAACATAAATAACAGCGACGTACGACGGTTCTGTCAATACACTGAAAGACAAAGGAACTAAAACAGGGCTGACGCTTAGAATTAACAGCCCGCAGAAAACCTCTAACGGCCCGGCAATCTGTTTTCCAATTTTCCAGACCACGACAAAAAGGAGCGAAGAGAAAAGCAGCGAGCACAGTCTGGCGCCGGTCTCTACAGACCAGGAGGGCAGGCTGAACAGCGCGCCAAAGAATGGATAGAACGGTGAGGTGTCAGGGTCCAGGTTGACAATGTCGTTGAGGTTGAATTTGAGAAAGGTTTTAATGGTCTGAAGGTAAATCAGACTGTCTGTATCCTCCAAAAGAACGGTACATCTCCACGCCAGAACTCTTAAAGTAAGGTACAGACTGAAAAGTCCGAGGAACGTCACCGTCAATTGGACTTTTCCCGACTCCCAACCTCTTATGGATCGGATTGGGGGCGAATCATCCATCTCCCGGATTCTTTTCGTTTTGTCGGTTGTGACGTTGTATCGGTCAGAGGCGGGCTCGCTGAATGGACGCTTCTTCCTCTTCATGTTCCCAATACCATTGCCGGCCTGGTTTTTTCGTCTTTCAGCTGCCCCTGTTTGTAAGGGGAATGGGTCATGAAAACCGTGGCCCATTATTATTTTTCTGCATCCCCCCTTATCTTTTTATTTTAATGTGTTTTGGTAAAATTGCCAAGCAAATTTTAATCAGGCAGTTGATCCCCTGTTCAGATATCAGGAAAAAGCCCCCTGCCACCCGGCACGGCAAGGGTTTCGTCATGTAACCGGAGGGTTTTTTATGATTTCATCATTGATAGTGATATTGCCGGTGGGTTATTCCACAATTTGAATAGCGTCGAAGTAGACGTGGGTGACTTCTCCGGGGCCTGTTTTTTTGTTGTTCCAGCCGCCGACGGTAATGGTGTGAGTGCCTTTGGACAAGTTGACGTCAAAGGACTCGCCCCGCCAGCCGGAATCCCCGGGACCACAGAATTCCTCCAGGAAATCGTCACCTCCAAAATTGATCAGCTTGCCGTCGATGGCCACCAGCGCCTGGCCGCATTCGTCGCTGTCGTATCGTTCGGTGACCAGCCGGTAATCAAAGGAGATGGTCACATTCCCGGCGGCGTTGACCGTGAATTTCTTCGACCAGCCGCCGGACATGCCGTTGGTTATGTCTACACCGTCGACACCGCCGATGGCGACGTGCAGGCCGTTTTCCGTATTGCCCGAAGCGTACTTGGGATGCCCGGTGCCGCGAAAGGTGTCGTCCGAATACGTAAAGACGTCCGTACCCGATCCTCCCGTGTCTCCCGGCGGGGTTGACCCCCCGCCCCCATCTGAGGCAATGATAATGTCGTCAAAGTAAATATGCGCGACTTCGCGTGGCGCCGTCTTCTTGTTGTTCCAACCCCCCACGACAATGGTGTGCCGGCCCTTGGACAGGTTTACATTCAGAGACGCCTGCTGCCACCCCGAATCCGTGATGCCGCAGGATCTCTCCAGATAGTCTTTCCCGCCAAGACCGACAAGCTTGCCGTCGATGGAAACCAGGACCTGGCTGCACTCGTCAATGTCGTACCTCTCCGTGATCAGGCGATAATTCAAGGTTATGTTTACCGTCCCGGCGGCATTGACGTCGAAACTCCTTTTCCAGCCACCGGACATGCCGTTGGTTATGTCTACACCGTCGACACCTCCCAAAGCAACGTGCAGACCACCTCCCGAATATCCGCCCGAAGAAGCATAATTGCCCGAAGCGTACTTGGCGTTGGTCGTGTTGCGGAAAGTATTGTCCGAATAAGTGAACCCCGCGCTGTTGCTGTCGAAACTCGCCGAAAGAAGCGCATCGGAAGAACACACCCCTACGCCGACACAATTGGAGTCCTTGCAGTCGACGGCACCATCCCCGTCGTTGTCATACCCGTCATCACAGCTCGATTCGGGATGTTCGCAAATCTCACCCCGGGCCCCGGGCTCCCCCTCGCAATCAGGGTCCTGACAATCCGTCAACCCGTCTTTGTCATTGTCTATCCCGTCCCGGCAATCCCCCTCTGTCGCCGGCGGCGGCGGCGGGGGAGGATCACAGTTTGAAGCGCCGCTGCAATCCGAATCCGCACAATCGATATTTCCATCTTTGTCATTGTCTATCCCGTCGTCGCAAACTTCACTGGTGCCACCACTTGTGTCGGCATAATATTGCACTTCATTTGAAAATTCACTTTCCTCATTTACTCTGTATGCGGTGATTACAATATAATATCTCTGACCCTCAAGCAGTTGGTCCAGCGTGTATTTTGGATTATTCTTATCGGACAAGTCCCCCAGCGGGACAACAATGGGGGAACTCCCCTGGTAGGCACCTTTCCCGTCATAAGGGGGTCCTGCCGATCCTGTTTTGTAATAAATCTTGTACCCCTCCAAATCGCTCTCCGTGTTGGCATCCCACCCAAGGGTAACACTGGCGGCATGAATGAGTCCGGCAGGCAAAAAAGAGCATAACATCAAGGTCGCGATCACTCTTAAAAGGAAATTGATGGACATGTTGCAGTTTAACCCCCCTCTTCAGATGTACTTCCTTCATTCTGAAAAAGACAATCAGCCTCAATTCCAAGCAAGAACCTTGCCAGGATTTTTTAGAAGGGGAAACGCTGGTCCATCACCACACATCGTCAGCACCATGCGGCGTTTAAAAGTAAATGCTTCAAGGTGTTTTTTTGCTGAGCGGACATACAAAAAAAATCAGGGGTGGCCAATCCGGTCACCCCTGATTTCGCGGATCTTTTTAATTTTTAATAACAGCGTCTATTCAAGAATTTGAATCGAATCGAAGTAGACATGGGTGATTTCTCTGGGGCCCGTCTTTTTGTTGTTCCAGCCGCCGACGGTAATGGTGTGAGTGCCTTTGGACAAGTTGACGTCAAAGGACTCGCCCCGCCAGCCGGAATCCCCGGGACCACAGAATTCCTCCAGGAAATCGTCACCTCCAAAAT
>JAJRVC010000378.1 GCA_024277475.1 Deltaproteobacteria bacterium | reverse complement strand
TGCAGGCAACCAGCCATAGATCTTCGTCAGCCATGACTTAATAATTGGACTTTTTAACCAGGCCTTGAATCTGCGAGTGAGCGTGCCGCCTGCTCCCCCGACCGAACGACCAGTTCCAATACCCGAGCCAACCTCAAGGGAATCTACGATATTCTTGGCGTGGATCAGAGCCGAAGTCAGATCATGATCCAAAGTACTGATTTCCTGCCAGCTTTTTTTCTCGCTCTCGATGTCAGTCCGTATCTGATCGAAGTCAATAGCCAGACCACAATCCACAAAGAACTTTTCCGATTGTTCTTGTGCAAAATCGGTCATTTCGATCCGGGATTGGGGGGGCAGAATCGACAAGCTCTGGTTTTTACCGGCGCGCTTGCCGGCAATGTTCATGAATGACTGGACAGTCGCCGTTTTGACTTCGCCTGGGGGCATAATGGCGTTGATGCATCGAATCTGCTCTATAATCTCACGACCCGGAGAGGCATATGTTGTGCCCCCGGTGCCAGTGGCAGGACGAATGTTAATCCCGAGAAACTGGCAAAATGCACTAAAATAGTCTGGCTGTTTGCGCATTTGATCGTAGGATATCAGGCTCAGATTGCCATCGGCGAATTTTTTCCATGGCTCAAGCATGGCGGCAAAGGAGAGTATTGTCTCGCCGTGGGTGGCATAAAACTGCAAGGCACTTCGGGATTCACGCAATCTGGAATTGGTAATTCGTTCCCGGTAGAGCGCTTCGAAATAGGCGGCCGGCTGGCGAATAGAGGCCACCACCCGGCGCGTTTCAAACCCTGAAAAAAAACTCTCAAAAGCGCCCATAAATTCTTCTCTCCGGGCATCGGAAGCAAAGGGAAAACTCATATTTTCGCAGCTGATCAATACTTTTTTACATCCGGATTTTTCAATTTCAGATAGCAGACTTTTTAAAAAACCTTTGTCACCATCCAGTACCGCGCGTAATATGCCCTGATGTCCAGGGGTGGCGGCGGTCTTGGCCGCAGTTCCCTGATGATCGGTGAATCCAATGCGGGGAAACAGCCATCCACTATTTTGCAGCTGCACTCGGTGCCGCAATAACTGATGCTGGAGGTGGGTCGTTCCGGTTTTATGCAGGCCGATGTGGACAACAAGTTCTACCCCGTTCGTGGCCCCTCTTAATAACAGCGGCTTTGCCGCTTTGCGTGCCACACGCGAAAGGCTTGCCGGCTTTTTCAGGGTGGAGTTTGGTGGATAGATTTCCGACAGTTCGGACCAGTTGCCCTTTGTGATCAAACGACTGATTTCGATAAAGGCCCTGGAATTAACCGCTACCCCTTTCGGGTTGGGCAGGCTGGTGCGATCTATGTTTTTGACTATTGCGTCTGAAAATCTACCGGCGTCAATTTCGGCCCGGCCAATTGCGCGTTCAAGAATGGGCCTAAGGGTGTAGGCCAGCTCGGTTTCACCTAACGCAAAGTCCAGAATGCCGGTATCCCAGACCAGGCGGGCAACCGAGTGAAACACCTCGCGCTGCAAAAATATTTCCGGCAGAGAATTTGTGTGCACCTTGCGCTCCACCAAGGCAGTACACTTGTCTATCAGATTGGTCATCATCACAATGTCGGTGTCTGATTTTTCCGATGTAGTAATGGAGCCGGGCCGCCGCCGCCATATACGGCTGGGCTCGGATACAAAGGCAAAAGAGGCGCCGGAAAAGACATTTTCCAGCACATAGAGCCGATCCTCGAACTTTCTTTGTGCCTCATCGAACAGAATTTTGGTCTTGTTCAGGTGTTTACGCCGGTAGAGGGACTTCCAGGAAGAGATAATGAACTGCATTTCGGGCGTGCGCTTCAGATTGGTGCGCGCTTTGTCCCAGCTGAACATTTGCTGGTCCCTGGCGACCATCTGCTGATAAACACCTCCTGACAGCTTGCGCTCACGCATAATTGTGGTGGCATGTGTAACATCACATCCGCTAGTTGAGGCGACCTCAAACTGTCGGACAAGGCCACCTGGGAGATAATAGTCATCAGCATCCAGATAGGCAATGAAATCGCCTGTTGAGTTCCTAAAGCCCGTATTTCGCGCCGCCGACAAGCCTTTATTTGTCTCGTGAGTGACAAGTTTTACGTCTTCCGGAAACCTGCAATCAGCGAGAAAAGACTGAGAAAACTCACCAGGGTTGTCGTTGACGATGATGATTTCAAAATCCGAAAGACCCTGCATCAGTACAGAATCTACCGCCTGTTCGACGAAGGCAAAGTCCTTGTAAAAGGGGATGATTATAGAAAGGGATGCCACCAGGACTGCTCCATGTACAAACGTTTATAATATATCGGCATGACCTGCCAAGCCGGAAGCGCAATTGACCCAACCCTCTCCCGAGTGAACCATTAACACAGATTGGGCTACATTTCTTCATCGTCATCAACAAGTACAACCTTCCCGGGCAAAGCCTCCCGTTCAATGATCGCGAATATCTGGGGTAGAATTTCAATATTGCTGTTTATCACCTTCAAACACAGAGTCAGACGATTGAGGGACAGGATTGATGCTCTGACTACAACAATGAGTACCACGGCCTGTTCGTCCAGATACTCGACAAGTTGCTCTGCGCCGATCAGAAAAACGGCGATCATCAACAAGAGGAAAAGGATCAAAATGTTGACAGCTGCGATAATTTTCCGGGCGCGATAGGAGCTGAATTTCTGACTGAGAAACCGGACAATATCTTTGCGCTGACCGGCTAGCTCTTCTTGTTTGATTTCATAGGAAAAACCATCCTGCCCAAGATGCAAATTTATTTTATTGGCGGGTACAAAAGCAAACAGGGCAAGAGCGCCCACAAGGAAGGCGGCGGGACCAAAAAAAATGTTTGTTGCCGACAAATAGACAATTCCGACGACGAACATGGCAATTGGCACCAGAGAATTGAGTACCGGTTTGGACAGGCGCGTGGCAAAGGAGGCTACGGTTACCAGATTTTTTCGCTGGTTTAAGTCAATTTCGTCCCAACGATTTTCAAAACGATAAATCAGACCGGTGCCAAAATTTGCACCCGTGCGGATGGCGCTGAGCAGGGTGGCGATAAAAAATATGATGCTGGCCCCAAACAAGCCAAGGCCGACGTAAAGCGCGGTCTGCGTTCCAACGACCGGAAGGAATCCCACAGAGAAGCTGACACTGGTTTCGCCGGCCACCATGCTGCGTAGAGAAGAAAATATAAGGACAAAAGCTGCTACATTACTCGCCGTATACAAAGCAACAAATGCAGAAAATAAAAATAAAAACGGATCTTTTCTGAAGTAAAAATACCCCAAATATTTAATTGCGAACAGAAATGTTTTGCGTATGTTCATTTTACCAGGCGCTTAAGATTTATTTTCTTTGTTATGAAGGGTTCTGCGTTCGAATAACCAAATATATTTAGTACTTTTTCAGGATATGATTTTTTGAAACTCCTCTGGTATGGCCCAATCTGTGTTCGCAATCGATCCACGGTGTATTTCTGGGCATAATCGTCAAATCCAATGCCCTTATCTTTGGTCGAGATCGTTGGCATTTTAAACTTGGTCCGACGCTTTAAAACTATTCCCAGTTGCTCCAGGAAGGTTTCCGGGTCGGTTAGTATGGTCTCGTATTGAACAAAATATACCTCCCGGTGGGCCCGGGCGAGGTCCAGATAGCTCTTCAGTTTTGCTGCATAGGCATTGAGCACGGAATTATAGTACAAATCGGGCGCATTTTCACGAAGCGGGGGGATATAAAGTGCCTTGAGATATTCCTCGAACTTCAGTTCTGAAAAATCCTGCGGACTGTAATGGGCATAGGAGCGGTTTTGCAAACTCTTTGCCCAAAAAAAGGGATGTTTGGCGATCACCAGCACCACTACCGGGGCCTTGAATTTCTCAAGCGCATCAATATGAGGAAAAGCATGCTTCCAGCCCAGAGTTTTGTCAGCATACTGGAGCGTGTCCTTGTCCTTGAGCACCTGCATGGTACGACCATCAATGCGATTTGGAATCTTTGAGTTGAGTTTTGCTGCCAGTTTGGAACCGACGAAGGAATGTCCCTGGGAAAGTAGCTGAATCCCGGGAGCGGTAGAGAGGATAGTTTGTAGTAATCGCGTACCACAATTGCGTTCGCCATATATTTTTACAACTTGCCGCCTAATATTTATCATAGTTATCCTCGGGATGTATCGTTTTGATCATCTCCTTAAGTCGGGAAAATCTGCTATATTTTTGAAGTAGACCATTCGCCCGGGAGATCAGGCGGTGTTGTTTGAGGCGCCGCGCACGATGGTAGTGGCCAATGATCGTTGCATCCGGAAGCTTGAGTTGATTGTTCAGACCCCGGTTCCAAATTTTGGGCAGTGGTTTAACTTTTAGCG
Organism: Deltaproteobacteria bacterium; assembly: GCA_024277475.1. Next base: position 859 of record JAJRVC010000378.1, on the reverse strand, counting down.
ACTTTCTTTTGACTGCAATGGGCAGGGAAACTTGGTCAAGCCAGGGGCGTCGGTCCGGGAGGTTGGTGTTGTCCAGTGTGAGCGCGACATCCAGCCATTCTTTTGCCAAATTATCTCCTGAGGCGAAGCCGACTACCCCGGCATTAAAATAGGGTGCGCGATCGTTGAGTGATTCAGCATCAAAATCAAAGGGAACGTTGCAATGCTGATAGGCTTTTTCCCAGCTCGAACGATGATCATCGCGTTCCGGCCAGGATTTTTTGCCGGCGGCTGCGCTGAATACGCCTTGTTTGGCTATTTTTGAAAATTTGGCGGCCTTGAGAATCATGACATCGGTATCAAGGAAAACAAAATTCCTGTCGGGACCATGCGCAACGGCGGCGACAATCTTGTTGCCCTGCGGGTACACCGGAGAAAACGGATTTGACAATGGCCGGATTTCTATACCGTTCGCATCCAGGAATTCCCGTGTTTCGGCCTTTAGTCCGGATATCCTCTCACCCCGGCAATAGGCGATGATATCGCCATCGTCGCTCTTGAATTCAAGCAGCGAAGAAATCAGCAAAATCCCCTGCCATTCAAGATAGCCCGGCTCAATCATGAAAATGCAGTCGGTGGAGGATTCTGACATGGGCTATTCACCGCTCTTTGGCGCAAATTGGTTTCGGGCGCGCTGGTAAAAATCGATATCTTCAGAATTCAAACTGGTGATCAGTTGGCGTTGACGGTCGGTGATCTGGTATTGCGGCGCCCGCTCGGAGTTAGTTGGATTATTTTTCTTTCGCCCCAGACTGGCAAGAAGATTTGCGGGACGTCGAGCGGTATTTTTTGAGAACGGACTGTATTTAATGCCAATTTG
>JAJRVC010000377.1 GCA_024277475.1 Deltaproteobacteria bacterium | reverse complement strand
GGTTTTGCGACAACATTCGTTCACCTTTTTCGCAAACCCATTACCGAAGAATACCCGGAATACAAGCGGTCGTTGCCGGTGCGCACCCGGGCCCGGATCATTCTGACCAGTGATCCTGACGGCAATGAACGGTGTGTGGCCTGCTATCTCTGCTCGGCGGTTTGTCCGGTAAGTTGCATCTCCATGCAGTCGGCCCGGAAAGAAAACGGGCGCAGATATGCGGCCTGGTTTCGGATAAACTTTGCACGCTGCATTTATTGTGGACTTTGCGAAGAAGCCTGTCCGACCTCAGCCATCCAGCTGACGCCGCAATTTGAGACCTGCGAACGGGATATTTTAAAACTTGTCTACGAAAAAGAAAATCTCCTGGTGGATCACGGCGGTAAAGACAGGGAATATTGCTTTTATAAATATACCGGCATTGTGACGGATGTCGGGGGTAAGGGGGAGCACGTAAAGGAAGACAAGCCGGTTAATATTAAAAGTAATATGCCATGACCATTTATTCAATCATATTCTATCTTCTGGCATTATTGATCCTTACCACCACCGGCATGGCCATCACCCGCCGCAATCTGGTGCATGCGGTAATCTATCTGATTTTTTCATTTTTCGGCAGCGCCATGCTGTTTTATCTTTTTGGCGCTCCATTTCTGGCTGTACTGGAGGTCATTATTTATGCCGGAGCGATCATGGTCTTGTTTTTATTTGTCGTCATCATGATGAAAGCAGATACCGGAAAAGAGCGCTTATTTGCCCTGCGCCAGTGGCTGCCGGTTGCGGTTTTCGGGCTTGTCTACCTTGCCATCGGAATGGGTGTCATCACAGCCGATCCGAACAGCCGGATTACCTTGAAAACAGCCCGGGCAGCGCCCAGAATATTTGGGCAGTTCATTTTTCAGAATCACTGGCTTTCCATTGAAATCGTATCCTTATTGCTGCTGATAGCGCTTGTCGGCGCTCTCGTAATCGGAAGGCGGTCGAGGAGGCCCCCGGCCGCACAAACCACTGATGGTGAGTTATGATTGTTCCCTTTGATCATGTTCTCATACTGGCCGGATTACTCTTTTTGATGGGAATATTGTGTGTGGTGGCACGACGCAACCTGGTTATGATTCTACTGGGGGTAGAAATCATGCTGAATGCCGTTGCCATCCTATTTGTCGGTTCGTCCCTTCTCTGGCGGCATTTGGAAGGCCAGGCCATCGTACTGTTTATATTTGCCATAGCCGCTGCTGAAGTTTCCCTGGGATTGGCATTGATTGTATGGGCCTATCGACGAACCGGATCGATGGATCCCGCTGATTATAATGTGCTTAAGTAAAAGGTTACTTGAGGAGCTGCCACCTCATAATTTACTATGAAAATAGCTCTTTTTTTTGGACATTATCGGGCGTATTGAAGCCTTTTCGGAGAATAGGTTTCAGGTGTCGGGTGTCAGGAAAAAGGGTTCAAAGGTTCAGGGTTCACCGTTCAGGGTTGACGTTTTTAAACGCTTAACTGCGAAACTTTTCAACCTTTGAACTCTGAACCTTGAACCTCAGGATACTGAAACCTGAGTGTCAGTGTCCAATTATTTTGCAAATATGGGATAAATCTATATTTACAACTAATTAACCAATCAAAGATATCTGTATTTTCGAGAACCAATATGATTGATGTCTTAATCCAGGATTCAAGGCTAATGGTAACTGTGCTGGTCACACTGCTGCCATTCGTCGCTTTTATTTCAATCATGGTTTTTACCAGGACCTACCCACGATTTTCCGCCGGTTTATCAATTGCCGCCGTTACGCTTTCCCTTCTTGGGGCGATTTTTTTACTTGCCCGCAGCTGGCACCTGGAAGCTCCGGTCCAGTTCCTGGGCCGCTGGCTGGTATCCGGTGACATCATCATTCCTTTTGGTTTTCTGCTCGATCAAACCAGCCTGCTCATGCTCACCGTGGTAGCGGCCATCAGTTTTCTGGTGCAGGTATATTCCCTGGGATATATGGCCGGCGATGCCGGATTTTCAAGGTACTATGCATTTATGTCTCTTTTTGCCTGGGCAATGATGAATTTGACCCTATCACTCACCTTGCTTCAGCTCTATGTCTTCTGGGAACTGGTAGGTCTGTCCTCTTATCTTCTCATCGGTTTCTGGTATAAAAAATTCAGTGCCACCGAGGCCGGCAAAAAAGCCTTTGTGATGACCCGTTTTGGGGACGTAGCATTTTTCCTGGGCTTGCTGCTGGTGCTGGTTCATCTGGGGAATTTAAATATTCTGGAAATCAACGACCCGCAAGCGGCGGTCCGGATGTCCCCGGCCCTCATCACCTTTTCTTCTCTTTTGATTTTTGGAGGCATCGTCGGCAAAAGCGCTCAATTTCCGCTGATGACCTGGCTGCCGGATGCCATGGAAGGTCCGACGCCGGTCAGCGCCCTGCTGCACTCAGCCACCATGGTGGCGGCCGGTGTATTCCTGTTCGCTCGCCTGTTTCCGTTTTTCAGCCATTCGGCCACTGCCATGGCTGTATTTCTTACCATCGGCACGATCAGTATGCTGCTGGCATCCACCATGGCCATGGTCAGCCGGGATATCAAACAGGTTTGGGCTTACTCCACCATCAGCCAGTTGGGATTTATGATCATGGGATTGGCCGCCGGCAGCTATTTCGCCGGAATGTTCCACCTCACCACCCATGCCGGATTCAAAGCGTTGTTGTTTCTTTGCGCCGGAGTTTTCATCCATGCTTTCGAAAGCAACGACGTATTTGAGATCAGCCGCCGGGGGGGGGGGCGCTTAAAAATCCCGCTGATTTGTACGGCCATTGGCGTTGCGGCCTTGGCCGGATTACCGCCCTTTTCCGGTTTTTTCAGCAAGGAGGTGATCCTGGCAGCCCTGGCTGATTTGAAAAATCCCATCTGGCTGGCGGCCGGATTGCTCGGCGCATTTTTAACCGCTTACTACGCCTTCCGGCTGATATTTATCATTATTTTCCCAAGAGAACTGAAACCAAAAGAACATAAGATCGATCCGAATACCGATCACGGAGACGACCACGGAAAAAACACTTACTGGTTGATGGCCTGGCCGCTGATAATTCTGGCGACTGCGACAGTGCTGCTGGGCTTTTTTCAGGGTTCTCTGGAAGAATTCTTTAAAGGACAGAAAATCGTGCAGGCAGCCCAGGGCGGCCACCATGCCTGGCTGCCGTTTGTTGCACTGGGATCAGCGGCCCTGGGGGTGGTTTTGGCCTGGCTGGAGTTCGGTCGCCGTGGGTCGGAGCAGGTGGGGTTTGTTGAAAAAATTGCGCCTCTGAATAGTCTGTTTTCCGATCGTTGGTACATCGATCGTTTTTACCGGCGTTTTCTGGATGTCGTCATCTACGGGGTGATATCCAATCTGTGTACCAAAAACGATAACAGGGTAATTGACGGGGGAATAAACGGATTGGGCAGGGGGACCGTTGAAACCGGACGGTTCGTTTCCTTTTTGCACCAGGGGATGATTCAATACAGGCTCCTGGCAATTTTTGTGGTCATTGTTCTGCTGGTGCTGTACTTTTTCTTTTAACCTAAACTGAGGGGTTCCAGGTTTGGGGTTCAACGTTCAGGGTTCAGCGTTCAGGGTTCAGCGTTCAGGGTTGTGGAATCGCCTTGCTCAGTCTTTTTTAAAATCGACAGAATTCATTATTCGATGTTGGACGTTCAATGTTCGATGTTCGACGTTCATTTTTTAGTTAACCCGTCATATGAAACTACGCCAAAATGGCATAGCAAACAGGCACTTTTGTATATCTGGCAGGGATTCCGCCGCCAGGCGGTTTGTACTAATCAGCGTTTACCGCGCCCGCTAACGTCTTGCGTGGCAGACTGGTGCGAGCGAGGCGGGTGGGTCTGTGCAAATCTGTGTCCCAAAAGCTTTTAAACAATCGTAACATTTTTAAATTATGACTATAATTTACCTAATCAACCATTCAACCAGTAAACTATTCAACGAGGTCTGAATTTAGGCACTTTAGACATTTTAGTTCATTTTAGGCATTTTATTCATGGAATATGCAAGTTTCCCATATCTTACAGCCATATTGCTGAGCTGCGTAACGGGTCTTATAGTGATCCTTATTCTGCCCGAGGAGCGCAAGACCCAGGTTAAATGGGTCAGTGCCGTTTTTTCCGGCATTACCCTGATTTTCTCTCTCTATCTGTTCTTTGCCTACGATAGGGCCCAGGGAGGTCTCCAGTTCGTAGAACGCATCCCGTGGGTGGAGTCCATGGGCATAACCTATTTCAATGCCGCCGACGGCTTTAACCTTCCCATGCTGCTGTTGACCGGCATTGTGTTTTTTACCGGTGTGTTGACCATGTGGGAACTGGAATACCGCGTCAAAGAGTTCTATGCGTTCTATTTCATCATGGTCACGGCGGTCTTTGGTCTTTTTATGAGTATGGATCTTTTTTTCATATTCATCTGGTATGATGTATCCCTCTTTCCCATGTACCTGCTTATCGTTATCTGGGGCACGACGCGCAAAGAATACGGCGCCATGAAGCTGACCCTCTACCTGCTGGCGGGCAGTGCCCTGGTATTGCCGGCCATTATCTATCTTTTTGTGCAATCCGGTTTAAACACATTTGATGTAACCATTCTCATGCGACCCGGTACGTTTACCCCCTTGCAACAGAAATTTGCCTTCATCCTGTTATACATAGGTTTCGGCATCCTGGCCGGGGTGTGGCCTTTTCACACCTGGTCACCGGTAGGCCATGTGGCCGCCCCCCATGGGGTGAGTATGGTGCATGCCGGGGTGCTCATGAAGATCGGCGCATTTGCCGTACTGCGCGTTGCCATTTTTATTTGCCCGGAGGGTTGGCAGCACTGGTCCCAACTCATGGCCGTGTTGGCTACCATCGGTATTATCTACGGCGCATTCGTGGGGCTGGGCCAGAAGGACCTGAAGTATGCGATCGGATACTCCAGCGTTTCTCATATGGGCATTGTGGGACTCGGACTGGCCACGGTCTCCGTGGAGGGTTTAAACGGTGCGGTTTTTCAGATGTTTGGTCATGGCATTATGACGGCGTTATTCTTTTCCTCAGTGGGCTACATCTATGATCGAACCCACACCAAAATAATTGAGGAACTGGGTGGATTGAGCCGCATAATGCCCATAGCCTCGACCTATTTTATCGTAGCCGCCATGGCCAGCATGGGCATACCCTTTCTGGCCACTTTCTGGGGGGAATTGATGGTCTTTATTGCGGCCTTCAAGACCTATCCGGTCCGGGGTGCTCTGGCCGTTTGTGCCCTGGTGGTCAGCGCACTGTTTATGCTGCGGATGGTGCAGCATACCTTTTACGGCCCTAAAAATGAAAAATACGCCCACTTGCCGGATATACCCTTTGGCCTTGGCATACCGCGGATGATTCTGCTGATTGTACTGGTGGTCTTCGGACTTTATCCGACCCTGATGTTTGACATGATAGAAACAGCATCGATCCCGTTTATCAATGGTTTACTGTAATGAAATGGTCTCTCTTCTATCCTGAACTTTATTTTTTCGCCGCCGGCCTGGCTTTTCTGTGTCTGTCCATGGCAAAGCGTTCCAATCCCCGGCGGGATTATTTCACGGCCCTTGTTCTGGCGGTGCTGGGTGTCGTCGTCTGTCTGGCAGCAGTCAAGCAGGAAGGATTTCTTTTTTTTAATACCTACCGGGTGGATCTATTCTCCCAGGTCTTTAAAGTGGTGCTGTCCATGGGGCTTTTTTTGGTCATCAGTATCTGCTCTGAATTAAAAGGTATTTCCACGCGGCACCACCCTGAATTTTATTTTTTGCTGTTTATCTGTACCTTGGCCATGATGATGCTGGTCAGCAGTGTTCACATCCTGACCATTTATGTGGCCCTGGAACTTTCGAGTTATTCACTTTACATCCTGGTCGCCTTGAGACGTGATGAGAAGATGAGTCTGGAGGCGGGCATCAAATATTTCCTGGTGGGTATCTTTGCTTCAGCCATTATGCTCTTTGGAGTCGCTTTACTATACAGCACTACCCAGGCCACCTATGTAGCGGATATGGTCCGGGTGCTGCCCGGCCTCCTCGATACACCCGCGGTGCTCATCGGACTGCTGTTGACTTTGTGCGGCTTTTTCTTCAAACTTGCCGTCTTCCCTTTTCACTTCTGGGCGCCGGACGTCTATCAGGGCGCAGCGAATCAGGCAACTGCCTATATTGCGACGGCTTCCAAGGTAGCAGCCATTGCTATTCTCACCCGTATGGTTGCCGTAACCGGCCCCGGCAGCATCTATCTGGTCCATGCACTGGTCACACTTTCCATTATTTCCATGACCCTGGGGAATCTGGCTGCCATTGTTCAAAAGGATCTCAAAAGACTTCTGGCCTACTCTGCCGTTGCCCATGCCGGTTACGTACTCATCGGTATTTTAAGCATGAACTCAGCCGGTTACGCAAGCGTCATCTTTTATGCCGTCGCATTGCTGTTAATGAAATTCACTGCTTTTCTGGTAGTGGTTAAAGTGGCCGACGACGGCCGGAACCTGGAAATTTCCCAATTGGCAGGCTTGCATCGCCGCTCACCGCTGCTGGCCATGGCACTGATGGTCTCTGTGTTCAGTCTGGCAGGCATCCCACCGACCATCGGTTTTACCGGAAAATTCCTGGTTTTTACCGCCGCCATACAAAGCGGCTATTTCACCCTGGTTCTAATCGCCATGATCAACGTAGTTATCTCTCTTTACTACTATCTCCTGATTCTAAAAGCAGCCTATCTGCTGGAACCGGAAAACGAACCGCCGCCCCTTCACCTTTCCCCGCCCACCACGATACTCACCGGTGTACTGGTTGTCGTAATGGTGGTAGTCGGCATATATCCAACCTATCTTTTGGAACTGGCCAGAGCGGCAGCCGGAGCTTTGATGTAAGGTAGGTTCAACAATTACACACGGAGACAAGAATGGCCTTACTAACGATTGATGAAAACAAGTGCAAACAGGACGGAATCTGCGCGGCCGAGTGCCCCAGACAGATTATAACCCAAAAAGATGACGCGAGTTTCCCTCAAGTTGCCGAGGCTGATGCAGCCTATTGCATGGTCTGCGGACACTGCGTCGCCGTTTGCCCCCACGGTGCCTTGAGCGTGGCCGGGGTGGACATTGAAGTCTGCCCGGAGATAGAAAAAAACCTGGTCCTGTCCTGGAATCAGGCCGAGCAGTTCCTCCGCTCCCGCCGATCCATCCGGTTGTTCAAGGACAAGGCCTTGGACCGGGAAACCCTGAAAAAGTTGATCGAGACGGCCCGCTACGCCCCCACGGCCAGCAACGCCCAGAACCTTCATTGGACGGTGATCGAAGGACGGGACAAGTTAGAGCCGCTGTCCCGGGCAACCATCAACTGGATGGAACGGGTCATCGAAGCCCAGCCCGACTCGCCGGCGGCCGATTACTTCCGTCCAGTGGTGGCTCGGTGGGCCACCGGCTACGACGGCATCCTGCGCACCGCTCAGACCCTTATTGTTCCCTCCGCTCCCAAGGAGAGCGCCAACGGCTTGGTGGACTTGAGCATCGCCTTGGCTTATCTGGAGTTGGCCGCCCTGCCACTGGGCGTGGGCACCTGCTGGGCCGGACTGCTCCGGGGGGCTATGCTGGCCACCCCCGAGTTGGTGGAATCCATGGACTTGCCCGAGGGACACACCTGGTTCTACCCGATAATGATAGGGTATCCCAAGTTTAAGTATCATCGATTGCCGGAGAGGAAGGCGCCGGTAATTCACTGGAAGTAGCGACTTCATGTTGCACTTAGTATTTGTAATCTTCTGACCTTGACAAAAGCGGTCAAGAAAAGGGGCATAGATCGCAAGTTAAATGACAATGGACAATCATTTTAGCGCAGGTATAGAATAAACAAGATCACTATTATCACCTAATATCGAACGATAACGAATTCAAACATGTTTTCTTTGGAAGATATAAAGGCATTTTGCCAAATTTTTAATTCTTTACACCAGGGAATCGCTATATTTGATAATGACGGAAAAATAATTGTTTACAACGATGCAGCTTGCAGCCTATTCAACAAAGATCCCAATGAAATGATTGGCCGGTTCATAGGTGATGTTTTTCCCTCAGCTTGGGTGGAATTATTGGAAATAATGGAAACCGGTGAACCCCAAATAGGCAAGCATATAAAAATAGATGGTTTAGAAATTGTAACAGATAGAGCTCCTATTATTTATGGTGAAGGGGTCATAGGAGTGATTAGCATATTCCAAGATATTTCGGAATACGAAAAAGTTCTTGTCGAATTAGAATCCCATAAACAACTTAACGAGTTACTTGACGCAATCATCGAATCGTCATTTGACGGAATTTGGGTGTGCGATCATGAGGGGCGAGTTATAAAAGTAAACACTGCGTCAGCCAAAATGGATGGTGTTTCGACGACCCACTTTATTGGCCAAAAAATGGAAGATTTGGTCAATCAAGGATTTATAAACAAATCAGTTACCCTCGAAGTTCTTAAAAAAAAAACTACCATTACTCTGCTCCAAAAAACGCAAGAAGGTAAGGAAATTCTTGCCACTGGAAACCCTGTATTTGACAAAAGCGGAAATCTTAAACTTGTGGTAGTTAACGAGCGAGAATATACAATCTTAAACAAATTGCAGCAGGAGTTGGAAGAAAGCCAAGCCCTTGCACAGAAATACCGCTCTGAACTGGCCAATGTTCAGACCTTCGATGATTTTTTAAAACGGTTTATAATTAGATCAAAGAGCATGCAGCGAATTGTCGATCGAGCGACCAAGGTAAGCAAGGTTGATTCGACTGTTTTAATTCAAGGCCCTTCGGGTGCTGGTAAAAGCATATTGAGTAATTATATCCATCAACTGTCAGGCCGTAACAGTGGGCCTCTTATTCGTGTTGATTGTGGTGCGATACCGGTCTCTCTAATTGAATCAGAACTGTTTGGTTATGAAAAAGGAGCCTTCACAGGCGCCAAGGAAAGTGGGAAACCCGGTCTTTTTGAGTTGGCCGATTCTGGCACACTGTTTCTTGACGAAATTGGGGAATTACCTCTGAATGTCCAATCCAAGCTGCTAAGGTTTTTGGAAAACAATGAATTTGTGCGGGTTGGCGGAACAAAAAGTCGTAAAATCGATGTTCGAATTATCGCAGCAACCAACCGCAATTTGGATAAAATGGTACAACAAAAACAATTCAGGAATGATCTTTTTTTCAGGCTCAGTGTGGTACCTATCGATATTCCTCCTCTTACTGATAGGTTGGAGGATATCCCTGTATTGGCTTACCATTTTTTGAAAAAATTCAATCGTATTTTTAACACCGGCAAAACTATTGATCCCCAGGTGATAGATATTATTTGCCGTTATAAATTTCCTGGAAACATACGCGAATTGGAGAATCTAATTGAGCAACTGGTCATCCTAACTCCAAATGATCGCATCGGCGTGGGAGATCTGCCTGGCCATATTGGAATTTCCGATAATGATCAGATAGATCAGTCGTCTAATGATGATTCAAATTTAAGACGTGCACTAAATAGACTGGAAAAAGAAATGATTATTAGAGCCTTGTCTCTATACCCCACGCAAGCTGAAGCCGCTAAACACCTGGGAATTGACCAAACTACATTATCACGCAAGGCTAGAAAATTAGAGATAAAGAAAATAATTGCATAAACGCATATTTTATGCATATTAGCTATTAACAATTATTCTTATAAATATTAGCTTATTAACCACTATACAGTTGATTTTGCCACCCCGCATTTATGCACTTCTGCAATTCTATCCGCCTCTCGAATCTAATCCATCATAATTACAGTATGTTATAATTTTGGCACGGTTCGTGCTGAATATACCAGCAGGTATAGTACTGCAATCTTTTAATAGAATTGGCATTCGACATGGCTATGTTTGAATCGATATCGGAACACCTCATTCCACATAGAACTAAAACCCAATTTTTTTTTGGAGCTGATTTCCGAAGATCAGGTGATTGAAAATGCATTTTCGCTATTAAACGATTTGGATCCTGAGGAAGTATCATACCGAATCACTGAAGGGGATATTCATACATTAGTGTTATTTCGAGTATCGGTTAAAGGCAGAGATGGGGTGTTATGTTTGGTGGAAAATGGCTTTTCCAAAATCAAAGGAATCGATTCGCAATCCAGACTGTAGCATCTCACGAACTCCGGAGCTCACATTTCATGTTCTCAGAGACACATACCTCATTTTCTCATTTTTTCATTTAGAAAAAATAATAGAGAGAAAAAAACTCACAGCTCAGCCTGTCTCATCTCGCATGCTCCGGACC
>JAJRVC010000376.1 GCA_024277475.1 Deltaproteobacteria bacterium | reverse complement strand
CATCGAAATGGACTCAAATGACCTCCAGCATCCCCGATGGAGACATAGCAGCGGGGGATTTCTCCGGTGACGGCAAGGCAGATGTCGCATCGATCTGGGACGACGGGCTTTGGTATCAAGATGGGGCTACTTTCGGTTGGGCAAAAATATCGAATTCAGCTCCCTATCATTTGACAGCCGGTGATGTGACCGGTGATGGTCGCTTTGAAATCATCGGTACTTGGAAGAACGGCATTTGGTTTTGGGATGAAAACGAATCGATATGGACCCAGATGACCTCCAGCACCCCTGATGGGGATATAGCAGCAGGGGATTTCACCGGTGACGGCAAGGCCGATGTCGCTTCAATCTGGAACAGCAGCTTATGGTATCAGGATGGGGCTACTTTCGGTTGGAAAAAAGTATCGAATTCAGCCCCCTATAGTTTGACTGCCGGTGATGTGACCGGGAAATAGTTTTTTTGCAGTGTTGCAGCGTTTGGTATTCGTAAAATAGTATATTCGGGTAGATTATCCGGATAAACCGGAAAAAATAGACACAAAGTGAAACTTTTGGTTAATAGCCATCTTTGAGTTTTGGTGTCTTGGTGGCAAAAATGTTTTGCCGTACAGTGCAAAGAAATCACAACTAAGACTCTAAAACTCTAATAAATAACAGGATCCGTCTCTTATCATTTAATCCACTCCTCTCATTCTCTTGGTAGAGTCAAAATCTAATTTTTTATCGATATTCCAAACATATTGCAAAATCGGCTGGGTTTTGCGCTGTTGACAAGTGAAACCCTGCCCGCAACCCGCATAGAGTGGGTGGCATCAGGATACCTCCAAGGGGGAGCACTCACGTTGGGAAAGCCCCAAACCAACCAATTTCCTTGAAATCCTGGCAGAAAATCATCCACACAAGACGGCCATCATCGGTTTGGAACGGTCCCTGACCTATGGGCAGATAGATGCGGGCGCGGGCTCTTGCTAAAAGCATTTTGGTAAAAAACCGCTACATAATGTAGAATTTTATTCTTGACAACAATATATGGTTTTAATAATAAATATTATCTGTTTTTTCTTTTCTTCTTTTCTTAAGAACTTTGATCCACTGCAAAGATTCAGCCAGACATGAAGGCACAAAAAAAGAAGATGAAGATTGAAGCTTTCGGGGGGTTTAAAAATGTCCATCCTCAATATGCTATTTAGGTCACCAAAGGTGGGATTGAGCAGACGAAACTTTTTAGCGCTTATGCTATGCGCTGGGATTTCGAGCCTGTCCTCGGAGTCTGTCTTTGCTGCCGTTGAAGAATTTATAACAACGGAAAGATCCCTTTCGCTGTACAATCCTCATACAAAAGATAGTTTTAATGAGGTTTACTGGCGTAAAGGAAAGTATATTCCCGATGCGCTGAAAAGCATAAATTACATTATGAGGGATTTTCGTGCGCATGACACCAAACGGATTGACACCCACCTGCTGGACCTTCTTTCTGCGATCTCAGTACAACTAAAACCTGAAAAGCCTTTTTATGTAATTTCGGGATACCGCACCCCCGAAACCAACGACAGGCTGCGAAAGCGTGGCAAAGGCGCGGCAAAAAACAGCTATCACATTAAGGGAAAAGCTGTTGATATCCGGCTGCCCGGATACCGAACTTCGGTGTTGCGAAAGACAGCCTATAAATTGAAAGGTGGCGGGGTCGGATATTATCCTCACCAGAAATTTGTGCATATTGACGTGGGTCCAATCCGATATTGGAAAGGAACCTAATTCGCTTCACCCACCATCGGCAATAAATCTATCCCGGACAATTTTCCACCCTGGACAAGCTAAGCCGGTCGCAGCATAACGTAGATCCCGATTTACCGGGGAATTGACTATCGAACATTCAATTCATCCTTGCATCGTGACCTCACCATCGAAATAACAGCCGGGAGTCATCCTGATTTTGGCTGCTTTGAGATTGCCGATCAATCGCCCTTCGGATTTGAGTTCAACATACTCTGCCGACTCGATATTGCCATTGATTTCACCTTCTACGATAACCTTACGGGCATAGACATTGGCGTAAATTATCCCTTTTTTTGCTTTTTAAATAAACCCTTGACAAGCGATTTCTTTAGATGATATAAATCCCGCTTTTAGCAAACATCTATTCAGAATGTATCCAATCCTTGCTCCGGACGAAACCGGGGCTTTAATATCCGAAAGGAGGATAAATGCGAAGGTACGAAACATTTGTAATAATTGATCCCGATATATCCCAGGATCAGCGTGAGCCATTAATTAACAGAGTCGCAGAACTGATCGCCCAAATGGATGGGTTCCTGATCCTTACAGACGATTGGGGTGAAAGAAAACTTGCCTATAACATCAAGAAAAAGAGACGCGGCTATTACGTGCGATTTGATTATTGCGGTCTGGCACCGCTTGTCAATGAAATCGAACGCTTTTTCCGCATAGACGATCGTGCGCTTAAATACATGACCATTTTGTTGAACGAGGATGCCGACCTGGAAAAAATTAAAGAAGAAAAGGCTGCAGCGGACAAACTGAACGATCTTGACAATGCTCCGGAGGAAAATCAGGAAAAAGAATCAGTGCCCGCAGAAGAAAAAGCCAAAACCGATGATGATGTGCCCTCCTCCGAGACTGAAGACTCGGCAGCAGAGAAAACCCCATCGTCAACTATAGAGGAGGCATAAAAAAATGGTCGCTCCTTCAAGAAACAATAGAAGAGATAACAATAAGAGAAGAAAAAGAAGGGTATATCATCGCCGGAAAGTTTGCCGGTTCTGCGCGGATACCAGTCTTGAAATTAATTACAAGGATCCTAAATCTCTGAGATATTTCATCACGGAGCGCGGCAAAATCATTCCCCGAAGATTGTCCGGGTGTTGTGCAAAGCACCAGCGAACCCTTACCCACGAGATCAAAAGGGCCCGAACGATTGCTTTTCTGCCCTATGTAGGTTCCGTTGATCTACGTTAAGAGTTTCAGCCGGCCGGTAACGAAAGGGAATTCCTTCAACCTCTCATCTCCACAGTAAGGGAAATGGTAAAGGATATCGTCAATGGTGTTTTAATCACGAGCCTGATATTTTTCATTTCGGTTTTTATTCCGATTGTCGGGTTTGTGGGTGCGCTGCTTATCCCCTTGCCTATTCTCTTCTACCGCTTAAAGCTGGGTAGAAATACAGGTGCAATTATCCCCATAATCTCAAGTCTGATTATGGTTGTACTTATTGGCGATGTATCTCTTGATGTTTTGTTCTTTGCCGGGCTGTTTTTAATCGGATTTATCTTGGGCGAGGTGATCGAACTAAATCTTTCGATCGAAAAAACGATACTTTATGCCTGCGGCGGTGTATTGCTTTCAGGTTTGGCCGGCCTTTTTATTTTCAGCATACTGTCCGGTGAGGGAATGTACACCCTTGTGTCCAACTACGTTGCTAAAAATCTGGAACTTACAATGGTGTTATACCAGAATATGGGGATGTCGGATGAAAATATTCAGATGATTTCCAGCTCACTGGATAAAATCCATGATGCTCTGGTAAAAATCATTCCCGCCCTGGTGTCCGTCTCAACCCTGTTTGTCGCCTGGATCAGTATTCTGCTTGCGAAACCGGTATTGATACGCCGTTCACTTTTTTATCCGGATTTTGGACCCTTGAAAGTGTGGCAGGCTCCTGAATATCTGGTGTGGGGTGTTATCGGTTGTGGCCTGTCATTGTTCTTACCTAACGCATCTATCAAGATCATCGGTTTGAACGGTCTATTAATTCTGATGTCTGTATATTTCTTCCAGGGCATTGCCATTGTATCGTTTTATTTTAATAAAAAACAATTTCCTCGAATTATTCGAATCTTTTTATATACGCTTATTGCCGTTCAGCAATTGGTATTGCTGGCTGTGATCGGGCTAGGTTTTTTTGATATGTGGTTTAATTTTCGCAAATTAGCCAAGCAGACGGATTAGAAATCTTCAATATTCAATTGATACGGAGGTTCTGGTGATGAAAGTAATTCTAAAAGAAACAATTAACTCTCTGGGCATCATCGGCAGCGAGGTTACCGTGGCTAACGGCTACGCTCGAAATTACCTGCTTCCCCAGGAAAAGGCCGTTTTGGCCACCCCGCAAAATCGTCGCAAAATGGATAACGAACGGGCCAAATTTGAAATCCAGATTGCAAAAGAACGCAAACTGGCTGAAGAAATGGCCCAAAAACTTGAAAATATTGTCTGCCAGGTATCCGCCAAGGTCAGCGAGGAAGACCGTCTTTACGGATCGGTCACGGCGAGAGATATTATTAACGCCCTGGCTGCACAGGATATTGTGGTTGAAAAAAGAATGTTAATTCTCAAGGAGCCGCTCAAAACAATTGGCAGTTTCAAAGTCCCAATTCGGGTATACAATGAAGTCGAACCCGAAATAACGGTCGAAATTATACCTGAGTAACTGATATGGCCGCAAAAAGGCACAAAAAACACAAAAATAAAATTTCACACTTAATAATCTCAATAGGTTATAAGATCAAAATTCGAGAATTTTGAATTTTTACGGGATTGTCAACTAGACGTTTCAAAATTTATTTAAAAATTTATCTCAAGCCGC
The DNA here is from genome assembly GCA_024277475.1 of Deltaproteobacteria bacterium. The sequence continues at coordinate 5,275 of JAJRVC010000376.1, read as the reverse complement.
CAATCTTTAAGCACTCCACATGCCCGAACGTCAAACGACACAGCAAAAAGATCTCGAGCAGTACTCACTTCCGCCGCAAAATATCGAAGCGGAGGAATCCATCATCAGTGCCATATTGATCGATAATAATACCCTGTTGGATGTTATTGAAATACTCTCCCCGCAAGATTTCTACCGGACAGCCCACCAAAAAATCTATACGTCCGTTATTGAGTTGTTTGATAAAGCAGAACCGGTAGATCTTGTCACCCTTGCCAATAAGCTAAAAGAACAAGGACATCTGGAAGAAATCGGAGGCGCCAGCTATCTTGCCAGGCTCGTCGATACGGTTCCCCTGGCGGTCAATGCAGAGCATTATGCCAAAATTGTCCGTGACAAGGCTTCGTTGAGACGACTGATCGAAAAAGCCAACGCTATTTTGAAACGATGTCTTGAAGACAGGGGAAATACCGACGATGTCATCGACTTTGCGGAATCGGCTATTTTTGAAATCTCCGAAAAAAAATCCCGGCAGGCCTTTTACCCCCTGAGTAAAATTATTCTCGGCAATATTGAGACCCTGGAGGAAAATCAGGGCAATCGGAGCTTGGTAACCGGAATTCCTACGGGTTTCAGTCATTTAGACAATCTGACTTCAGGACTGCAAAACTCTGATCTCATTATTCTCGCCGCTCGGCCCAGCATGGGAAAAACCGCACTGGCACTGAACATTGCCCGAAACGCAGCCATTGAAGCCAATGTACCAGTGGCCATATTCTCTCTAGAAATGTCCAAGGAACAGCTGTCGATGCGTATGCTGTGCGCAGAAGCCCGCATCGACTCCTCCCGTTTAAAAGGTGGGTTTTTCAGTATGGAGGACTGGTCTCGGTTAACCGACGCCGCCGATATATTGTCTGCATCCCCCATCTACATCGACGATTCTCCAAGCATGTCGGCCATGGAAATACGCGCCAAAGCCCGGCGGCTCAAAATGGACAAAAACCTCGGCCTGATCATCATCGATTATTTGCAGCTGATGCAGGGACGCGCCGGTGCTGAGCGGAGAGATCTTGAAATTTCAGAGATATCCAGAGCCTTAAAAGCCCTTGCCAAGGAGCTGGAACTGCCGGTATTGGCACTGTCACAGCTCAACCGGATGCTCGAACAGCGTACCGACAAAAGGCCCCGGCTTTCTGATTTAAGGGAATCCGGAGCCCTGGAACAGGATGCAGACGTGGTTGCCTTCATCTACAGGGACGAAGTATACAATAAAGAGGAAACTAACCCGAACAGGGGGACCGCCGAAATCCTGCTGGCCAAACAACGTAATGGCCCCACCGGAGATGTGTTTTTAACTTTTTTAAATACCTACACTCGATTTGAAAATCCGGCCTCTGAAGAAGTGATGGCCGGAAGCTGAGACTAAGAACTGAAACCAATCAGGGCAATGGCTCTCTTTCTTGAAAAAAACTTACGGAAATACCACCGGTTTAAAGGCGAATCAAATAAAAAGGCTTGAAAATTTTTATCGCCGCCGCATCCCACCTGAATTTTTACTTACCCTTGAGCTGGCTCGCGAAATTTGTCGGCTCTCACGGGAGATTCGCCGCCAGATCGGTATCCTGGTAAACCGCCGCGGTAAAGTATGCTTTGTAATCATAGGTGATAACAAAAAAATTGTTATTCCTGATACCAGCGAGTATCGTGCCGCCCCTGGGCGTTTAAAAGGTCTGCGATGCATCCATACCCATCTGACACCCGACCCCCTGTCCGAAGATGACCTCACTGATCTTGCCTTGCTGAGGCTGGATATGATGGCGGTCATTTCAAGCAATCCCGAAGGGCTGCCGCAAAAAATTCATGTGGCCCACATTGTGCCCCAGAAATTCCGAAAAAACCCTTACCAACTCTTAGCGCCGCTCAATCCCGGCAATCTGGATATTGACTGTCTATCACTCATTCAGGCACTTGAAGACGAACTTGCCCGTGTCAGCTCCGGGCATGAAGCCGGTTCGAAGGCTGAAAGGGTCCTGTTGGTCAGAGCATCGTCGGAAACAAAACGCCGGGCTCAGGAATCACTGGTGGAGCTTCGCGATCTTGCCCGATCCAGTGGTTTGGAGGTTGTCGGAAGCGTCACGCAGCAGCGAAAGAAATCGGATTCCCGTCTATTGATTGGACCCGGTAAACTTCAGGATTTGGCCATTTTAGCCCTCCAGGAGGCTGCAACTGCAATCATTTTTGACCAGGAGCTAAACCCCTCCCAGATAAGATCAATAACTGATCAGATAGAATTAAAAGTAATTGATCGCACTCAATTAATACTGGATATCTTTGCTCAGCGTGCTCAGACCCGTGAAGGAAGGTTGCAGGTCGAACTGGCCCAACTAAAGTATCTGCTGCCCCGTCTCGTTGTGAAAAACACCGCCATGTCACGCTTAACCGGAGGTATCGGAGGTCGCGGTCCAGGCGAAACGAAGTTGGAAATCAATCGGCGAAGAGCCCGTGAGAGAATTGCGGCATTGGAAAAAGCATTATTTTCGGTCACAAAACACAGGCGACAGCAAAAGGCCAAACGGTACAAAAAAGGCGTTCGCGTCATCTCCATCGTTGGATATACCAACGCGGGCAAGTCAACGTTGCTCAACACCCTGACCAAAAGCAACGTGGCAGCCGAAAGCCGGCTTTTTGCCACGCTGGATCCTTCCAGCCGGCGGCTGCGGTTTCCCCGAGATATTGAAGTAATCATCACCGACACTGTAGGATTTATAAAAGATTTGCCCAATGATCTTATGGTAGCTTTTCGCGCTACCCTGGAAGAACTTGAAGATGCCGATTTATTGTTGCATATTATCGACATAAGCAATCCTATGTATGAAGAACAAATTAAATCCGTTGAAAAAATTCTGACCGATCTTAATTTGCAAAATACGGCCACCATCCGGGTGTTGAACAAGATGGATCGTGTCAGTCCGCAGACCAGCACCCGCCTCAGCCAAAAGCTCAAGGGCATTGCCATATCGGCCCGCTCGAAAGTGACGCTGTTGCCCCTGATTGATGAAATGGAGAAAAGGATATAAAGAAAGGTCTCCCGCTATGAATCTCGAACCCTTTAAACAAACGGCAATTAAAGCAGCCCGTAAAAGTGCACAAATACTGCGATCGCGATTCGGCAACATCTCCCGTATCCGGAAAAAAGCGCATGACGAAATCGTTACTGAGGCCGATGGCGAGTCCGAAGCAATGATCATATCCACCATTCATGCCCAATTCCCGGACCATGCCGTTCTGGGTGAAGAATGTGGATTGATAACGGGCGCATCCGAATATAAATGGATCGTTGACCCTTTAGATGGTACGGTAAACTTTGCTCACCAGATTCCGATTTTTTCCATATCAATTGCCCTGGCTGTTCGGGATAGCATTGTTCTCGGTATCATTTTAGACCCTGTCAACGATGAACTTTACTCTGCTGTCAGCGGACAGGGTGCTCAACTCAACGGCGAAACGATTCAGGTGTCTGCAACCCGGACGGTCGCAGATAGTTTGCTGGTTACAGGATTTCCTTACAGTATCAGAGAGATCTTCGAATCGGTAATGGTCCGTTACGGCAGTTGTCTGAAAGCCTCGCAGGGGATGCGCAGACTCGGTTCAGCGGCTCTTGACCTGTGCTATGTAGCCTGCGGCCGCTTCGAAGGATTCTGGGAACAACGCCTCAAACCATGGGATACGGCCGCCGGCGCCCTGATTGCAGCCGAAGCCGGAGCAACCGTAACCACATTTTCAAATCAACCGTACAAGCCGGGGGATCAGGAGATCCTGGTAACCAACGGGCTGATTCATAAGGAAATGCTTGGGTTATTGGAAATATAGGGCATGAAGAATGACGAAGGTCGATGGACGAATAGCTTTAAAGAATTTATTAAATTTTAATTCCTGCTAAACCACATGCCGCCAACAATTGATTTTTCAAAGGTTTAATTTATTCAGCTAAAATCCTGACCGAATGGGAATTAAAATTTACCGGACTCCAGTTTTTGGCGTAAATACCCAACTTGCTTTTTTATCGAACTGTTTTGCCTGATTCCTCGCTCGATACAATTGATGGAATGCAGCGCAGTGGCATGATAGCGGTTAAATGATTTCCCGATGCTCTGCAACGGAGCATCGGTATAGTTGCGTGACAAATATATTGCAATCTGTCTGGGCCTGACAAGATTTTGTTTGCGGGAACGCGACATAACATCTTCGATGGAAACGTCATAATATTTACACACGAGTTTCTTGATTGCCTCGATGGTGATTTGTTTGCGCTGATGAACAATGTTTTTAACGACACTTTCAGCCAGGCTGAGATTGATGGGCATTCCCAGAAGCGATGATTTGGCGGCAACCCCGTTGAGTCCGCTTTCGAGCTGGCGAACATCATCGGTGAGTTCCCCGGCCAAATAATGCAGGATGTTTTCAGGAAAACGGTAACTGTTCAGCCTCGCTTTTTTCTGCAATATCCTCACCCGGGTTCTATAACTGGGCGGATCTATGGCTGAAATAAGTCCGCACGACAAACGCGATCTCAGTTTATCATTGAGCTTGGGAATATCGGATGGCAGATAACAACTGGAAAAAATGATTCGCCTGCCTGATTCGAAAAGGGTATCAAGCGTCAGTGCAAGTTCAATCTGGGTACGCTCTTTCCCACTGAGGTAGTGGACATCTTCCAGAAGCAGTACATCGCACTGGTTGCGATATTTCGCCTTGAATTTATCTATGGAGTCATGTCGATAAGCCTGAACCATTTCATTGCTAAAATCTTCGGCGGTGATATAATAAACCCGATCATTGGGGTTGATGGATAAAATATGGTTGCCTATCGCCTGGGAGAGATGGCTTTTTCCCATGCCGGTTTTAGACAGCAAAAATAACCCATTGCGCTGGGAATCTTTACGCGAGGCCAAGGCAAGGGACGCCGAATAGGCAAAATCATTGTTGCCGCCAACAACAAAGCTGTCGAAAGTGAAATCCTTTCGAAAAAGACGCCTGCTCTGCAAACGTAAATTTTCGTTTGGTAACGGCAGCTGCAAATAATTGCGCGCTTTATTTTCCGGATTGCCGTTTTTATTTGAAATTTTAAATGATACCTGACAATCCTGCCCCAGTGCGTGCTGCAGGGCTTTTTTTATCATTGCACCGTACAGGCCCTCGACCCGCTTCTTGGAAAAGAAATTCGGGCAAGAGACGACCCAGTCGCTTTCATCGATTTGGCTAACCTTTAACGGCTCAATCCACATGTTAAAACTGT
>JAJRVC010000375.1 GCA_024277475.1 Deltaproteobacteria bacterium | reverse complement strand
CTGCGGTTCCCCCTGGTCGTATCCTATTGTTTTCTGGGTGTCTGCCTGGGAGCCTATGCCATGATTCACCCGGAATTTGTTGCCGGGTTGCCTCTCAATGAGAATGGTACTGCAAACTACAATCTGGCTGTACCGGTTTTTGTGTTACAAAACTTTCCCCACGGGTTGATCGGTCTGGTGATGGTGGGATTGGTTGCCGCGGCCATGTCATCGCTGGACTCCACCTTAAATGCGCTCAGTGCCCTCAGCATGCAGGATCTTGTCAAAAACTTTGCAAAAATAGATTTTCCCCCCCGAACCGAGATGCTGTTGTCCAAGATATTCACTGTATTCTGGGGAGTGGTCTGCCTGACATTTTCTTTTTACGTAGGCAATGTGTCCTCGACCATCATCGAATCGGTCAATAAAATCGGGTCGCTGATCAACGGCCCCCTGTTGGCGGTATTTCTGATGGGAATGCTGACTCGGCGGATCAACGCACAGGGTGCCCTGCTGGGTTTGATTACCGGTTTTGCAGGCAATCTCTGGTTGTGGCGGTATGCTCCGCATATCTCCTGGCTGTGGTGGAATGTGATCGGATTTTTTGCAGCGTATGCGGCCGGGTATGTGATGAGTCTGTTTTTTCCGGCACCAAAAGCTTTCAGGTTATCCGATACGCTATATCGGCCGGATGGGCCGCAAAAATCGGTTCCGCGGCGCAACTGGCGGCCTTACTACATAATACTCGCTTTTTATGGAACCTGCATTTTTGTTTTGCTGATTATCGTAACGCTTGTTTTTGGCGGTTTATAATTACAATAGAAAGACTTATGCTCTTTCATCCCGGGGAAGAAAGAGGATGAAGATGACGGTTATCAGCGGAATAACGGCCAGCACGCTTAAAACCAATCGAATTGAGAAATTATCTGCCAGCATGCCGGTCAATGGTGTCATCAATCCGCCGATTCCGTAAGCCAGACCGGTCATCAGGCTGGAAGCCATCGATTTTCCCCGGGGTGCCAGTTTCTGGACGATGGCCACCCCCAGCGGAAGGGTTGCCAGTAGAAAGAATCCGGCTAAAAAGGCGGCCGGATACACCCAGTTGTCCCTCACAAACAGCAACAGCAGGATACAGGGTGTGGTCAGCAGGTGGGCCATCAAAAAAACGGGTTTAAATCCGATGCGATCCGAAAGATGACCGGCCGCCAGGCCGCTGAAAGCACCGGCAACGGTAAACAAAGAGACCACAGAGCCGATGGAAATCAGAGAATAGCCTTCTTTTGCATATAAAACCGGCATGAATGTGAGATAAGACTGGCTGACAAAAGCCCTCAGGACCATAACCAGCCAGATCAACACCACCGGTTTCCAGGCCGCACCGAAAACCTCCCGGATCGACCCCACCAGACCGTTTTTGCTTAACCCTTCGATCTCGGGCAGCGGAACGGTTATGTAGAGAAATACCATGACCACAAGACCTATGATAGTGGTCAGCGGGGTGGCCTGGAGCCCGAAACTTTTCACAAACCAGGCGATAAAAAGAGGCCCCGCCCCAAAAGCCAGGGTGCCGCCCATAATAAAAACAGACATGGATAAGCCTAAATGGCGGCCTGAATAGCGCGATACCATACCGGCAACGGTGGGATGAAACATGGAAGAACCAATTGATCCAAAAGACACAAAGACAAGCAGCAGCCAGAAGGTCGGGGCAACACCCAGCAGGGGAATAAAAATCATGACCAGCAGTGGCCCCCCCAGGGCAAAAAGACGCGTGGGATAGCGATCGGCCAGATATCCCACCGGCGGTTGGACAATAAAGGCCAAAAAGCGGCTAAGGCCGGTAATCAAACCGGCCTGTGCCAGTGTTAAAGAAAATTTATCAATAAACAGGGGAAGAAGCGGGATTATAAATGAGTTGTAAAAATCGCCGATAAAATGAACCAGGGTAAGGGTAAAAATAATTTTTATATCGGCGCGTTGCTGATTGGAAGGCATAAGTTACTATTTCTACTTTGTCACTTTAGCAGTGACGACATTACTTCAATCAGCTGCATGGGGTTTACGGCGATCCCGTTGATTTTCACGCCCCAGTGAAGATGTGGCCCACTGACCCTGCCGGTGGCTCCGGTCAACCCGAGGCGGTGTCCTTTTTCAATGTGCTGGCCGGGAGTTACGTCGATTCTGCTCAGATGGGCATAAATTGTAAAGATCCCCGTTCCATGGTCTATGACAACAGCGTTGCCGGAATAAAAAAGATTTTCAGCCAATTTGACGACACCCGAATTAGCAGCGAAAACAGGGGTTGCCGAGCGGGCGCGAAAATCGACGCCATTGTGAAAACTTTTCAACTGTCCATTAAATACACGCTTATTGCCAAAGGAGCTGGTAATGTCGCTGGTCATCGGCAATTGAAAGTCTCCGTCCCATAACCGGACAATACTGCCCTCGGCATAGGTACGCTTGATCTTCCGGGCTTCTTTTCTAGCCCGTTTCATATTTTTTTTGTTCGGATTTACCCGGGAGGAATCGACCTTCAGCTCATCGGTTTTGTATTTTCCGGCGACTATCCTGAACGGTATTTTTCGGTGGTGATCCCCCGTGGCGTTTGTCCATGACAGCACCAGTTTTGCCGGCCCCGGTGCTGTGCGAAAGGGTATCGCGATCAGCCCGAAATAGCTGTCCGCCGGGCTGACCGGATGGGGATACACCGGATACTCGCGTTGCTGAAATGTGAGCCGCATGCCCCTGACCGGTGGACTCAACTTGCGGGTTTCGATTTGCAGCAACAACAGGCTGCCGTTGGTGACTTCCTTAGAGGATAGAGTGATCCCTGCCGGGAGGGCGGATGGATTGTTTGCTGTTGCATCGGCCGGCGTGTACAGATTCCAAAAAAAAATCAGAACTGCCAGGGTCAACCCCGTGTTTATTTTAAGAACAAATTTCAATTTCAAGAGAAACTCTGTCGTGGCGTGTCTCACGAGTAACGGGTCAATGCATGTGCGGCCTGCAGGCCGCACATGCCATTCATTGCTCAGCCTTTGATAATCCTGGGCAGCATCATCTGATGCTGGGGACAGATGGATTTTGGGTTTTGATAGGCGGCGCCGGCAAAGGCGACCAGGTAGTCCCGAATATCGGTCATTTTAGCTACTTCGTCCACCAGACCGTGCTGGGCACAATAAGTCGGTCTGGAGTAATCATGATATTCTTTAACCAGTTTGTTCATTTCCTCGATGACCGGCTCAAGGGGTCTTCCGGCATCTTTTTCCTTTACCAGTCGGCGGGAAAAACTTGCCGCAGCCGCGGTTTCGCCGTGCATCACATAGATTTCAGTGGCGGCCGTACCGAGGGTGAAGGCATTATGCCGGTTGGCGGTAGGACCGCCCATAAGGTAGTGGGCGGCTGCCGTTCCCTTTCGCAGCACTACCAGCATCATGGGAACGTCGGTTTGCTGAATGGAATAGATCAACGACTGGCCCAATCCCAGCAGCTCCGCCTTTTCGGCAATATCACCGACATCGATACCGCTGGTATCCTGAAACCAGATAACGGGTACCCGGTCACGGCCGCAATGGGTTACGAATTCGTTCATTTTAATCAGACCCTGACGATACAGTTTGCCGCCGATACCCGGATAGGGTGCATACTCGGGATAATCTTCCCCGAAAAAGCCCTGGCGATTGCCGATGACCCCCACCAGAAATCCGTCTATTTTAACCAGACCGGTGTATATTTCGGGACCGTAATCCGGACGATATTCCATATGCTCGCTGCCGTCCACCAGACGTGCCAAAACTTCATCAAAATTATACATCTGCTTCTGGTTGAACGGAAGCAGACGATAAAGATCTTCCGCTGATAAACGGGGTTCTTTAGGTTCGGCCACACGAAAAAATTTGGGTTTATAGGCCGGCATATCCTGCATGTATTCCTTCAGACCATCGAGCACCCCTTCTTCTGTTTCATAAACATACCTGAAAAATCCGGTTTCATCATAATGGACTTTAGCAGTTCCCGGGGGTTCGACTTTAAATTGCTTGGCTGCTGAAATCAGCTGTTCTGCGCCTTCGAGATCGAAGTGGCCTTTGGGGGACATACCGCTCAAGATCCCCCCGCCGCCCACGGCGATGTTGCAGTTTTTATGGGCAAAAAGGATGGTGGGACTGATGCCCTGATAACCGCCGCCGGCTGGATTGGTGCCGTAAATACCGGCGAGTATCGGTATGCCTTCCTGGTTGAGTTCGGCATGTCTGAAAAAAGTGGTGCCCGATCCCCGACGACCGGCATAAAATTTTTCCTGCTCGGTCAATTTTACGCCACTGCAGTTGACCAGCCATACCAGCGGAATGTTCAGCCGTTTGGCAAGATCCGTGCATCTCAAGACATTTTCAGACTGCCCCGGAAGCCAGGCACCGGCAAAAACCTTGTTGTCAAAACCGATGATCACTGCCCATTTTCCTGAAATTTTGCCAAGTCCGTCCATGACGTTGGTGGTGCCCTCAACATTGTCTCTCGGATTATATAAAGTGTGCAGCGGAACCCAGGTGCCTTTATCAACCAGGTAGTCAAGACGCTGCCATACGGTGAGCTGTCCGCGGGCATTGATTTTTTCAGTCGGCATGCCGGCAATTTTTACCTTTTGCACAGCTTCAGCAACCTGGGCTTCCACCTCTTGAAGTTTGCCCACGTTTGCTTCAGTGCTTTTTATTTGCCCTGCTTTTAGCTCCTGCCCAAATTCCTGCATCTTTTCGAAATATGCTCTCATGTTTCTCCTCCAAGTCTGTGAGACCTTTGGTAAAATATCTTGTTTTGTCCGGATCCCGTCTCAGCTTCTCTGCCTGTGGGGATCGTCTTTTCGAACTGGAACAAAAGTGAATATTTTTTTAAGGCCTCTCTTTTATTTACCGAATGTCCGTGCCCAATGACGAAGGAACGGCCATCCGGCGCCTAACTGCTGAATTTATCACAAATTATATACTTTAAAAAAATTGAGACAGTAGAACAGTATTACATATATAAACATAGGTCGTACGTCAAGATATAAGCTCGATTCTTTGAAAGTAATTTCAGGAAAATTAAGCTTTGCCGGCCTAATCCAAAATTTAGAGCCCAATTGGCCAATATTTGGGGACCTGACATGGGCCGAAAGATGATTTTATAAGTTGCACTCTCCAAGGCGTAGACTCTCCGAAACTTAAGCTACGAGCCGGAGGCCAGGGCGAGCCGAACCTGTGAAAGGTTACGGAAATATTTACCTTTGAGCTTGACATTCAATTCCCCTTAAAGTATCAAAGCAGGTTATTAAGTCTGATAAAAACTGCTCTTTGAGCAGCTGAACCCAATACAACACTGAAGGAGGAAGGAACGAATGAGTAAAGAAATTGTAGCGCCGATGCCGGGAACAATTATCAACATTCTGGTGAATGTAGGAGATGAGGTTTTAGAATATCAGGAAGTATTGACCCTTGAAGCGATGAAGATGGAAAACGCCATTCCGTCGGCTGAAGCCGGAACCGTCAAAGAGATCAAAGTCAACGTTGATGACAAAGTTGCCACGAATCAGGTATTGATGGTACTCGAATAAAACCATCAAATCAATATATTCCAATTCATTATTCCAGACCAACAGGCCGATCTCATAAATGAGATCGGCCTGTGTTTTTTTAACCTGGTCAGGTAGCAAGAATTGACGGATAAACATCGATCCAAAAAAATGGCTGCTTCTGATTCACCAGATTCCTCCCAAACCCAATGCCCTGAGAGTAAAAATATGGCGGCGGTTACAGCAGGTGGGGGCAGTGGCAATCAAGCAATCGGTCTATGCCATGCCCTTTTCAGAACAGTCACGTGAGGATTTGAACTGGACGCTCAAGCAGATTGTCGAGGGTGGCGGGGATGGGTCTATTTCCGCAGCACGGTTTGTGGCAGGCCTGACCGATGAGCAGGTTGTTGCCCTGTTTCAAAAAGCTCGTAAGTCGGATTACGAAAAGATCATCCAGGATGCCGGCCTCCTGCTTGCCGACTGGTCTTCCGGCCGGAACGATCCCCAGGACCCGGCGGTAAAGGGACCGGCACTGGTGTCCAGATTGCAGAGCCGCCTGGATAAAGTGGCGGCTATCGATTTTTTTCACGCATCGGAGCGGGAGACTGCAAAAACCCTGATAAAAACCCTGGCGACCTGTTTGGTGGGTCAGTCATCGGCGGCGACCGCCGTTAAAGATTCACTCGACAATCTAAAGGGAAAAACCTGGCTGACACGAAAAAACCTCTTTGTCGACCGCATTGCATGCACCTGGTTGATCCGGCGTTTTGTGGACAGTACAGCGGTTTTTAAATTCGTCGACGCAACGACATATATCCCCAAACCGGATGAACTTCGTTTCGATATGTTCGATGGAGAATACACCCACGAAGGCGATCGATGCACATTTGAGGTCATGATCCAACGCTTCCGGCTCCTCGACCGGACGCTTGTCCTCCTGGCCGAAGTGGTTCATGACATCGATCTGAAAGACGCCAAATACGATCACCCCGAAACCGACGGTTTCAACGCTCTTTTGACCGGGCTGGTGGTCGCCCAGCCAAACGATGACCAACGCATGGTGGAAGGATTTCGCTTGTTTGAAAACCTGTACGCCTATTTTCAGCAACTCAAGGGGGAATGTGCCACCTGTAAGCAATGAACCCTAACAGATAAACCATTATGAGGAGAACCAAAATGAAATGGATAACCCGATCTCATGTACACGTCGACCGCGTGGCCTGTCCCTGGCTGATCACACGGTTCATCGACTCGGATGCCGAATTCCTGTTCGTGCCCAAAAGCAAGGTGATGGAAGTCGCCGAAAAGGAGGATGCCATCGCTTTTGACACCCCGGGGGCCGCACTGCACCATCGCGAGGGTCTGTGTACCTTTGACGTGATCATCGAGAATTACGAACTGACCGACAAGGCGTTGCTGCGCCTGGCCAAAATCATCAATGCCGCAGACACGAATCGCCTGGATGCCGAACCCCTGGCGGCCGGCTTCGAGGCCATCGCGGTGGGCTACAGCCTGCGCTATCCGGACGACCTGGAAAACATAGCGGGACAGTTTGAGGTCTACGACGCCCTGTATGCCTGGTGCCGGCTCGATGTGGCCGGAAGCAAAGCGTAGAACAAAAAGATGGCATCTCATGAAACCATAACATCCCGCGTCGCCCGGATCTCCGGCTTTCTCGGCTTACAGCGCAACACCGTCGGCGTACTGGCCATGGTGGTGCTGGTGGGAATGGGCGAGCGTATGGCCGAACGCTTTCTGCCCATCTATATTCTGGCCCTGGGCGGTGGCGCAATGGCCATCGGCCTTCTGCAGGCCATGGACAATCTGCTGTCGGCCCTTTACTCCTTCCCAGGGGGCTACCTGTCCGACCGCATCGGTATCAGACGGTCCCTGCTGGTCTTCAACCTGGTCGCCATGGCCGGTTTCACCCTGGTGATTCTAATCCCGGCCTGGCAGGCGGTGCTGGCCGGTGCGGTGCTCTTCATCTCCTGGTCTGCCATTTCCCTTCCGGCCAGCATGAGCCTGATTTACAGGGTACTGCCCCAAAGCAAGCGTACCATGGGCGTCAGCATGCACTCGCTGGTACGACGCATTCCCATGGCCCTGGGGCCTTTGATCGGCGGAATCTTCATTGGCGTATGGGGCGAACGCGATGGGGTTCGTCTCGCCTTTGGGGCCGCTCTGGCCATGGCCGCGGTGGCGCTGGTGCTGCAGCAGCGAATGATCGAAGACGATAAGACGGCGGCTGGATCCACGACGGACGTCTGTGGCCTGACGCCGGAGAAAAACCCGCTGAAGCTTCTGCGACTGATGAATCCAGCCATGAAAAGGCTTCTGGTCACCGACATTCTGATCCGTTTTTGCGAACAGATTCCCTACGCTTTTGTGGTGGTCTGGTGCATGAAGGTAATCGCAGAGCCGGTATCGGCCGTCCAATTCGGGTTGTTGACCTCCATCGAGATGGCCACGGCGGTGCTGGTTTACATCCCGGTTGCCTACCTGGCCGACCGCAGCACCAAGAAGCCCTTCGTGCTCATCACATTTGTCTTTTTCACCCTGTTCCCCCTGGTGCTTTTCTACAGCCGTTCCCTTGAGTGGCTGATCGTGGCCTTCATCCTGCGGGGACTCAAGGAGTTCGGCGAGCCCACCCGTAAAGCGCTGATTATGGATTTATCCCCGGATAGCTGCAAGGCGGGCATGTTCGGATTGTACTACCTCATCCGGGACGTTTTTGTTGCCGTCGCCGCCCTGGGCGGCGCTTTTCTATGGCAAATTGGCCCGCAGACCAACCTTGTCACAGCGTTTGTTTTCGGGATCATCGGCACCGTGGGGTTCGCGGTTTTCGGCCGCGACATGCCGGTTCCCAAGAGGGAAGGTGAGAGCTGACGCCCGAGTGAAGCAGGCTTAGGCCCTTATACAAAACCGCATAGCAGGTAAGCAAACGCCTCATGACGGTGGGCAGGGAAGTCTGACCGGTTCGTAATAGAATATGGACATGATTGGGAATGAGTGCCCAGGCAAAGCAAAAAGGCTTCGTCTCGGTTACAATATCACCCAGACGTTCAATAAAATTATCCCGGTCCTGATCATCTGAGAATATCCGTCGACGCTCGGTTCCGCGAACAATGATAGGATGCAGGGCTCCGGGAGCATCGATGTGAGCTTTGCGTGGCATATTTTCTTTACATCACAGAAGTCCTAAATACATAAGTTATAATTTAATGGGTGTTATATAATGTCGGCTTTCTCTTGACAGAAGGACTATGCCGAGCATAAGTGGAGGGCGAATGGAACCCGGTCAGTATGAAAAACATCCCGGCAGAGGGAAACTGCCTTTCTTCGGGGCCGCAAGATTAGCCCGTCCATCTTCATGCCATTGTTGGACGATCTCTTTCTTCCACTGCGGTGCATGAACAATTCCAAGTAAAGCATCTATAGAAATATCTTCATCCAATAAGGGCCAATGTATCCCATAACCCGAAGGAGTAATTTCTAAATTACTCCTTTCTTTCTCCGAAGCTTTCTCAAGTACAGGCGATACTTCCTTTAATTGAAATCTTTTCGGTTCCCCATCAATAGTGATAACGAGGAAACCATCCTTAAATTTAAGATTGCGGATATCATGGTATTTTTTCATTGCTTGCGTCTCCGTTGAAATTCATCCCATTGTTGTTCAATATATTCAAAATGCTCATAAATAATTTTTCGAATCTGTCTTTTGTCTCTTGGTGACAAATTATATGTAAATGCCTCGTCAAGGTCAAAATTTTCGCGATTCAACCAATATTTTCATTCCATCTCACCTTTACGGCAATGCACGTGAATGGGTTCATTGCCTTCATTTGCGTAGAAAGAAGTCTCCAGCCTAATATCACAAGTATAGTCGGCATTTATTTCATCCTATTCTTGATTTATTGCCTAACGCCGCTAATCAGCCGCATGGCTTTTTGTTTCGGCTGCATTAGTATGGTTATAAGATACTGTTATTTCAAACGATATACGTTATTGACACAATTATTTGTTTTCTGTACTATATGTACGATTATTACACCACAAACAAATTGTACAAAAGGTGATGCGTCATGTTAAACAAAATTTCGGCTGCGGATGCAAGAAAAAAATTTGCGAATATTATAAACAGGGTCGCATACGGCAAAGAATCCTTCGTATTGACGAGACGAGGCGAAGCGCTTGCTGCGATTGTTTCAATGGAGGATTTAAAGCTCCTGCAAGAAATTGAAGAACAAATGGATATCGAAGATGCGTGGAAAGCTCGAAATGAACCGGGT
>JAJRVC010000374.1 GCA_024277475.1 Deltaproteobacteria bacterium | reverse complement strand
TGAATACCCACGCTTGGCTGCAGTACATGCAAGCAAAAGCTTCGAATCAAGTTCACGCCGCTGGCTTTCGACCGGGATGATCAATGATTTTTTTTTTGCCCGGGATTTTTTGCCAAAATCTTTCATTATCTGCTGATTCTGAAGAGCTTGTGGTAGAATTGCTCCACGTTAAGCCGGCCATCATCGTCGAGCATCTGCAGAAACCGTGCTACCCGGGCGCGCACCTTACTTAGGGGGACTTCGGGATACTTGTTTTGCTGGTGCTCCAGCGACCGGGTAGGATCTTTTTTGCGTAGATTTGACCATCGCCGCACTCGGCGCTTGGTGGCCTTAAAACGTCCCTGCAGGCGATCGCCTAGTGCCGGCCGCGGCAAATTGGGCAGGTCGGCGGCCGTCTTTTCGAGAACATCGACGATCCGTTCACAGGCCAGCGGCCCCTTTTGGGCGGCCAGATAGTGGTCAATGAGTGCCCGGCGCTCATCTCCATTGCCAGCGCCGAGTTCACCACAGAGAATTTTCTTGAGGGTTTGCTGCAATTCCTCGAAATTGAAGCACTGGTGACTGAGCATATTCGGCAGGCGGTAGAAGCCATAGTCATAATCGTCATTTGTGGTGGCCCGATAACTGACGGCCGGGACCCCCATTGCAAAAGCCTCGACGCTGGTGGTGCAGCCATTGTGAATCAAAACTTTGCAGGCCATCAGCCAGGGGACCACATTACCTTCGTTTATTACGTGCACCCGGTCACAGCGTGCAGCGATCCGGCGATAGACCTCCTGGCTTTCTACCTGGTGAGGACGTACAACAATGGTGGAATCGGGCAGCGTCTTTTCAAGGGCCGGGATCATTTTCTGGAAATGCTCAAAAGTCGCCTGTTTAAGATCGCGCAGTCCCTCGGCATACTCCCGGGTCATACCCCGGGCGGCCCGTCCGAACCTCGGCTCTTCCCCCGGCTTGTCGGCCGGCAGGAACAGGGTGCGGATCGGTGAAAAAGCGTTGACGTGATTGAAATTGGTATTTATGAGGATGAAATTTCCGTATTTTTGCCGTATGTTGCCGACTTCCTTAGAATAATACGGCTGTATTTTAGGGCGCAGCAGATCGTTGCGGGGATTGCCGGTAACATGGATAGGCATTTCGGGTGGCAGTTCGGGATACTGGCGCCATAACTCGGCGTTATCTTCTCCCCAGGCAAAAAGATGGGATACGCAACGGATCGATATCGGTGAGAGCCTGCGGGAGAAATAGGTTTCGGGCGGCAGGTGAACCAGTGCATCTTCATCCCAGGCCGCGATTTCATGGCCTAAGCTGCGCGCAATTTGCAAAAACTTGCTGTGACCATGCAGCATGGATTTGGCGAGGTAGATGCCACGCGGGAAATTGGCAATGCGCGCCTCCAACTCCCGCTTGGATCCGATGATGGACGGCAGTCCCCGCTTTGCGGCAATGCAGGCCAGCAAGAGTTTGGCATCCAGCTCGCGTACCTGGTTTTCAACCGGGATCAATAAAACAGGTTTCTTCGATGTCATGGCCCCGGAGGTCCTCCTTTCACACTTCATAGGCGTTCACGGGTTCAAAGGTTTGAATCGTATCCGGACCGTATCGAACGAATACTTACCACAAGAGCCGGCAGCGTTGCAAACCCAATATAAGGATGAACACCCGCCTGCCATGCATAGTGCCATGAAATGATGGAATACTGGGTATGGAAGCGGAAAATGACACTTTCTACAAAAATGTTGAGTCTATATTTCTTAGGGTAACGCTAAGATGTTAAAGTTCTTGACAAAATTAAAGCACAAGGTTAGATAATAACAATTATTTTTGGGGGTTTTCGCATATACCTAACTTTTCATGATAGATTTTAAAAACATTAATTGCATTAAATAGACTTTTATGCCTGAACCCTGTCTGCCACACACTAAGCCAAATAACTAAGAATTAGAGGGATGATAAAATAACAAAGAAGAGTTTGAGTAAAATGATTCAAAAATTGATACGTACAATTTCGAAATTAACATTGGGCACCAGTGCGACGGCATCAATTATTGCCGAAGAAGGTCGAGTTACTTTTAGGAAATACTTAAAATTCAGACTGCGTGCAAAGACGCTGAAAAAGGAAATTAAACAAAGCAAAATATATGGGGAGCAATCACATAATTTCAAGTCAGAAAATGTTCGCCCTGTGACATCACCACTTGTTTTGATCTCTCAGATTCAGCGATCGGGTGGGTCACTTCTGAGCCAGCTCTTTGACGGTCATCCCGAGGTCCATCCGCATCCGCACGAGTTGATGCTTGGCTATAAGAAAAAATACGTTTGGCCCAGAATAGATCTCAAAGAGAATCCCGAGCGATGGTTTCGTATTCTATTCGAAAATATGGTCATCAAACACACTATAGAAGGATATAAAAAGGGCAAAGAGGACAAGGAGACCTTTTCTTTTATCTTTAATCCTTATCTCCAAAATAAAATTTTTCTGGAGTATGTCGACTCAGTGAAACCGCTAACTCTGCGAACGGTATTAGATGCGTATATGACCTCTTATTTCGGAGCATGGCTGAACAATCAAAACTATAATGGCAAGAAGAAGTTCGTTACCGCTTTCACCCCGAGGCTATCAGTAATGCAAGAAAATATGGACATCTTCTTTGAAGTTTATCCCGACGGCCGATTAATTTCTCTTATTAGAGACCCTAAAAACTGGTTTCCGTCCGCCTTTAGGCACGGCCCCAAATTGTATGGAGATCTTCAGCTGGCATTATCCCAGTGGCAAGAAAGTGCTCGGGCGATGCTTCGGAATAAGAAGCGGTACAACGGTCGTATTTGCCTTATTACGTTTGAAGATTTGGTTACTAAAACTGAAGCTGTTATGCGTTATCTGGCAGGGTTTCTTGATATTAAATTTAAAGATATTTTATTGGTACCGACCTTCAACAAATTGCCGATTAAAGCACATACAAGCTTTAAAGTAGAAAATTATGGTATCTTAAATAGTACTCTATCAAGATACAAAACATTAACGGGACCGGAGTTAGATACTATCGATGAAATGACCGGTGAAATATATCCACGAGTGCTAAAAGAAGTCATCAATTTTTAACGATAATGTTCTCAGAGATAGCAATTTCTTTCCTCCGTTGCTTCCAACCCCTCATTCTATCTTCAACTCGGTTTTATAAAGGGCCTTAATACCTTGTAACTGCGAAGGGTATTTAGCGTATTCTGTCGAGCCAGTTTTTCCATGTAGAGAGATGAGAATTGGGGCTCTATCTCAGGGTTGGAACTAAGGACCCAATCGTTGCAATCGTAACCGATCAATTTCATATAAGGCAAAAAGACGGGTTTGAAAAGTTTCACGTCTTCTTCGGTGTACCAATGCCGCCAATCCCCCATTGCCTTTTTTCGAGCTACTTTAGTCTTTTTAGTCGTCGCCGGAATTTTAGCGTCATCATTTATTTCGAATCCGAGGTATTCATGCAAGGCGTTAAAGTTTTTGGAGATCATGTCTTCATACTTAAAAATAAACCATTCGCTTCCCAAGCTCTTGACGAAGTCGTGCGTAGTCTGATACCGAATTCGCATCTTTTCGATCACTTCATCCGTAGTCATGGGCCTGTCATCGTGGCCGATATAGCGGCAAATGACGTGAAAGGGGATAGATTTAGGGTCTTTCTCCTTTTTCCGGATAAGCTCTATATGTGCTCGGTATTGCTTCCTACGTCCCCGGTGGCCCTTATGCCATCTATAGAGCATCTCGCTCACCGCAACATCTCGAGGATCACGTGCCATCCAAATCTTGCGATCGTAATTCATCTCTTTTGAATGGTCTCTGAAAAGATCAAAGGCCCTACATTTTCTCATATTATAGGTGTACTTGTAGACGGCGTTTTCATAGTCACCCAAATATTTAACGGGATCGCCCCCGGAAAAAGCCTGGCAGTTCGGAAGTCCAGCGGCAACTTTGAATACAAAAATGGTGGTTCCTGACTTTCCATGACCTAATATTAAAATATTCATCCTGATCCCCCAAAACATATTCGAAGGAAGTTTTTTGTTTTTTT
>JAJRVC010000373.1 GCA_024277475.1 Deltaproteobacteria bacterium | reverse complement strand
CGCTTTGACTCATGCAAGGCCTCTGTTCCCGGAAAAAGAGATGCGGTGTGGCCATCCGGTCCCATTCCCAGCAAAATACAGTCAAATCGCGGCAGTTGACCGGCTTCAAGATCAAAGAAGGCCTGCAACTCCTGCTCATATTTTTCGGCGGCTGTGGTGGCTTCCGGTTCTTCGCCGCGTACCCGGTGGATGTTTTCCAAGGGAACAGGCGTTCGGGCAAACAGGGTTTCACAGGCCATGCGGTAATTGCTTTGCGGGTGGTCCGGTGGTACATGGCGTTCATCTCCCCAGAAGAAATGGAGCTGATGCCAGGGCAGGTGGTCACGAAGCGCCGGTTCGTTTGCCAGTAATGCATGCAGACCCTTGGGCGTTGAACCGCCTGAAAGCGCAATGGTAATTGGCTTTGTTGCCGATGGGGTCCTGTTTGTCAGCTGCTCGATTTCACCGGCCGCTGTACGGCATATTGCCTCTATGTCATTTACAATTTTAATCCGAAAAACATCGGCGGGTCCTCGGGTATCGAGCATTGAATTCGACATGGCGGGAATCGAAAGCACCTTTCTTGACTTGTGGGTTTCCGGGAAATATTCTATGATGTCTTTCTACACATATTAAGTACAAAAACAAAAAAGTAAAACCGGTAATTAATGTCAGGCCTCCGGCAAACTAAAAATTTATATCTCAGTTCTCTCAGTGCCTCTGTGATGAGATCAAATTGTCGATAGGGCTTTCTCCACACGGATTATATTTTACCGTGCGAAACTTTGCACTAAGAGAGGTTCCCCTATGCTGCCAAAGATCAACCCGACCCGCAGCCGAAGCTGGCCCAAACTCGACGACCATCACCGGAAAATAAAGTCTGTCCATATGAAGGACCTCTTTGCTTCAGATCCGGAGCGATTTAGCAAGTTTCATATCCGGTTCAAAGATATCCTGGTGGATTATTCCAAAAACAGGATAACGGATGAAACCCTCAAACTCCTGTTGGAACTGGCAGAAGAGGTGGGGGTAAAAAAGGCGGTTGAAGACATGTTCGCCGGAGAGAAAATCAATGAGACCGAAAACCGGGCGGTTTTACATATCGCGCTGCGCAACCGGAAAAATTCTCCCATCTCAGTCGACGGCCAGAACGTGATGCCCCGGGTCAATGCCGTATTGCAGAAAATGAAAAGCTTTTCAAAAAAAATAAGATCCGGTGGCTGGAAAGGTTATACGGGCGGCGGGATTACCGATATCGTCAACATCGGCATCGGGGGATCGGACCTGGGACCGGTGATGGTCACCGAAGCGTTACGTCCCTATGCCGACAAGGCTTTAGCCGTTCACTTTGTTTCCAATATCGACGGTAGCCATATCGCGGAAACATTGAAAGCACTAAATCCGGCGACGACTTTGTTTATAATCGCCTCTAAAACATTCACCACCCAGGAAACCATGACCAATGCCTTTAGTGCCAGGGATTGGTTTTTAAAACAAGCGGGAGATTCCGCTCATGTGGCCAGTCATTTTGTGGCTGTGTCAACCAATGTTACAAAAGTTGAAGAATTCGGTATTGATAAAGACAACATATTCGAATTTTGGGATTGGGTCGGGGGACGTTATTCTCTGTGGTCAGCCATTGGATTGTCCATTGCCTGCTCCATCGGATTCGACAACTTTACCGATCTGCTTGAGGGCGCAAACGATATGGATCGGCACTTCCGGGAAACACCCTTTGACAAAAACATCCCTGTTATATTGGCCCTGATCGGCATCTGGTACAACAATTTCTTTGGCGCTGCAACGGAAGTAATTTTGCCCTACGATCAGTACATGCATCGGTTCCCGGCTTACTTTCAGCAGGGTAATATGGAAAGCAACGGCAAATCGGCTGGACGGGACGGGAGGAGGGTCAGTTATCAAACGGGTCCTGTTATCTGGGGCGAGCCCGGCACGAACGGCCAGCATGCGTTCTATCAGCTGATTCATCAGGGGACGAAATTAATACCGGCGGATTTTTTGGCACCGGCTGTCAGCCATAACCCGATCGGCGAGCATCACAATATCCTGCTATCCAACTTTTTTGCCCAAACCGAAGCGCTCATGAACGGCAAGACCAAAGAAGAAGTGGTCTCAGAGTTGAAAAAGGCGGGCAAAACAGATCTTGAAATTGAGAAGCTGACTCCCCATAAAATTTTTGAAGGCAACAAACCGACCAATTCAATTTTATTCAAAAAATTGACGCCGGTGGTCCTGGGCAGTTTGATTGCCATGTATGAACACAAGATATTTGTCCAGGGAGTTATCTGGAATATTTTTTCCTTTGACCAGTGGGGCGTCGAACTCGGCAAACAACTGGCTAGCTGCATTCTACCGGAAACAGGAGACGACAAACCTGTAAACTCCCATGATTCTTCGACCAATGGGCTGATCAATGCATTCAAAGAGATGAGAAGATAGATAAGAAAGAGACTGCCCTCGACTTTACAATTAAACTATGATGAATATGTTTGCACCTATTGAACGCAACTATATTAAAAAAGGAGATTGAAAATGAAGTATGCCAAAGTTTTGCTCGTAACGATTCTGGCGGTTGCTTTTTTTGCCGGCTGTACCCAGATGCAGCAGACAACAATCGGCACATCCGCATCCCCGGTGCTCGACCGCATCCAGAAAAGAGGAGAGCTGGTTGTCGGTACCATGGGGAACATGCCCCCTTTGAACATGACGGCCAAAGACGGAGAAATCTTCGGTCTTGAACCCGATCTTGCCAGAAAGCTGGCCGCTGCGATGAACGTCAAAGTAAAATTTGTTACCAAGCCGTTTAGTGAATTGCTGCCAGCGCTGCAAAACGGAGAAGTCGACATGGTTTTGTCCGGCATGACCATCACTCCTGAGCGAAATCTGAAGGTGGCGTTTGTCGGTCCCTACTTTATTTCCGGGAAAGCGTTTCTCACCAAAATAAAAACCATCGCTTATGCTGATGAAGCCAGGGACGCCAACAATCCGGAGACAAAAATAGTCACCCTCAAAGGCTCAACCAGCCAGGCCTTTGCCGAGAAATTTCTTGACAAAACGACGCTGTTCACCACTGAAAATTATGATGAAGCCGTAGATATGGTGCTGCAGGACAAGGTCCAGGCCATGATCGCCGATTATCCCATCTGCGTGGTATCGGTTTTTCGTTACCCGGAGGCCGGTCTGCTCTCAGTGGTCACCCAGTTAACCTATGAACCCATCGGCATTGCGATCCCTGCCAATGATCCGTTGCTGATGAATTGGACTCGCAACACCCTAAATAGCATAGAGGGAAGCGGCATGCTGGATGAATTGAAATTAAAATGGTTCGCCGAGGGGGACTGGTTGAAAAAATTGAAATAGGCAGCTTTAGAACGTTAGATCGTTTGGATCGTTTAATTCGTTCTAATGGTTATGACCGCTGCGAATAGCGGGTTGATTGGGTTGATTGAATTTATTTGATCTACCGAATAAATTTTTTCAACCAATCAACTTAATCAACCAGTGATTATGTGCTTCCCATTTCCGAACTCAACTCACTTCCCCAAAAACTCCCCGTTCACAAACTTTCCCTCCAGTTTTCGGCCATCAGGATATAGCATCGTACCGTACCCGTTTTTTTCACCGGCTTTAAATTCACCGGTGTATTTGCGGCCGTCAGGATAGGTCATGGTGCCGAAACCGGATCGCTCACCGTAATTGAAATCTCCGACATACTTTCGGCCATCAGGGTATATCAGGGTGCCTTTGCCGTGCCGCTGATCGCTTTTAAACTCTCCGATGTATTTTCGACCGTCTGGAAAAGTCAAAGTCCCCTGACCGTTTCTTTCACGAAACATCCAGTGTCCCTTGTAGGTAGTGCCGTCGGGTTGGGTATAGGTGCCCTCTTTTATCTCGTTATTCTCCCAGACACCGACGATTTTTCTACCACCGGGCATCAAGAAAACACCTTTGCCGTGTCGGACACCGTTTTTAAACTCTACCGAGAATTTATGACCGGTTTCATAAACCATGGTCCCCTGGCCGTTTACACAGTCCCCTTCGATGCACTTACCACCAAAGGAATCCAGCGGGCTAAAACAGATAACCAGCAGGATTAAAAAAAAGTTTTTTTCATTTTATGCTACCTTTCCTGTAACCGTTTATGGGTTCAGAGGTTTGGAGTTCAGCCCCGGTGCCGGCGAAAAAAACGACCGGTCACGGTCAAATCGAAAAAGAAACTTTGGTCTTTGCTATTTTCATATGACGGGTTAACTAAAAAAAAAGAACGTCGAACATTGAACGTCCAACATCGAATAATGTATTCTGCCAATTTAAAAAAGGCAGGGCACAGCGATTCAATTTTTCGAAATTCAGCGGTTCGCTTGTTTTAAAATAGATAAAGCGTAGCGTCATCAATATTCGACGTTCAACGTTGGGCGTTCGATGTTCGACGTTCAATCAATTCACTGTTCCGGCCAGGCGGTGTTTCTTGCGAACCCGGTTGCCGGCATCCAAGCGGCTTAATGTAGTTTCATATAAGGTTTATGGTTCTCATTTACCGCGATCTTCGTGACACATGCATCCCTACCAGCCATGCAACCAGCACCACCAGATATATTTGGCCGACGAGCGCTTCAAGCATAGTCAGAGCACTTGCTTTGTCCGTTATCGGTGTAATATCCCCGTATCCCAGGGTAGTTATGGTGACAAAACTAAAATATTTGAATTGCATCGTTTCTCCCCAGTATTCCTTATCCGGAAAAGAGAAAGACCCGGGATACACCACTTCCAGAATCATATACAGAAATGCCCACATCAGTGCAATCAGCAAATAGGCAACAATGGCCGCGAAAATTGTTTCTTTGGTGATTTTTTCAGATTTGGCGATAATTCGCGTTATATTGATAGCGGCATAGCCGAAAAAAAGGGCTCCGAAAATTTGAGTTAATAAACCCATGCCGGTGTATTCAATAAAATATATGGACCAGAGAGTAATAATCAACGGCAAGGCCAGAACTGAGGCAATGATCATCTGGGACCGATTTGATTTGATGGCATATATGATAGCAATAAAGATTGCAGTCAGAAAAGCGTCCATCAGTATCCTGGTAGACATAAATACATCTAAAAACGGCGGCAGCAAAAGCAGGGAGAGGATCAGGATCAGCAGTATCAGAAACCGCAAATTTACGAATTTTTCGATGTAATCTTCAAAATTTTTCGGTGCCATGTCTGCAAGCTCTTTCATCGGCTGAAACAGGTTATAAGTATTTTTTCTTTAAAAATTTCAATCACCTCCTGGGGTGATTTTTTCTGTAAAATCCGGTGAATTTGGGCCCGATAATTGCCCACGGCGCTGATTCCCAGTGCGGATAGATCGTAAACCTTCCATTGACCGTGTTTTTTTTTCATTCGAAGCGTGACGGGAACCAACAAGCTCTTCAACTGGACTTTAATCTCAACCAATGCCCTGTTTTTGCTGATTATTTTCTGGTCAATGTAAAAAAATTTTTCTCCGTTGTATCTTGATTGTAATTTGCGAAGATTTGATTTTCCCAGAAATTCACCCATAAGCTTAACAAATTCTTCTTGCTGCCGGGAGGTAAATTTTTTCCAGTGAGATGCCAGCACCCGCCTGGAAAATTCCTTAAAATCGAAAAGTTCCCGGGTAACCTCCCAGAGTTTTTGTGCCTGTTCATTCCTTTGAGAAATATCTTGATATTGTGGGTCTTCCAAGACGCTGATACCCTTGTCGATTCCCCGCTGCAAAGCTTCCAGCGGCTGTTCTTCCAATGCCGCAACAGGTGTTTCCAATAGAATCAGAATGGCGATGTATAAAAATATTCGCATTATTCGATATTGTAACATAGTAAGGATATGCCCGAGTTTCAAGGGGTGACGGCTATAAAAGAAGAAAAGACCACCGGGTTTCCCCAAATGGTCTTTTTTGGTTTTATACGATTTTACTTGAAGAAGTTATTTTTCAGGATCTTCCTGTTTGCAGACCAGCGTAGGATCGGCCATGAGAGCCAGTTCTTCATATCGTTTGCCGAATTGATCGATAAGCATGGCATGCAACCTGTCGGCTTCTTCCGGAAACGTCCGTTTCAATGAGGCATAGCGGACCTCGCCCTCCAGGAATTTTTGCAGGCTTCCGTCCGGTTTCTTGGAATCCAGGATAAAGGGATTCTTCCCCTCGGCCTTCAAAGCAGGATTGTATCTATAAAGCGGCCAGTAACCGGACAGCACCGCCAGCTTTTCTTCTTCCTGGGCTTTACCCATGCCGGCCAAAATACCCTGGTTGATGCAGGGACAGTAGGAAATGATCAGTGACGGACCGTCATAGGCTTCAGCTTCGACCAGGGCTTTGAGCATCTGCTGCTTGTTGGCACCCATGGATACACTGGCGACATAAATATAGCCGTAGCTCATCGATATACGTCCCATGTCTTTTTTGGGTGTCTTTTTCCCGGAAGCGGCAAATCTGGCCACCGAACCGGTCGGCGTCGCTTTGGAAGACTGACCGCCGGTATTGGAATAAACCTCGGTGTCAAAGATGAACATGTTGATGTCCTCATTGGTGGCCAGGACATGGTCAACTCCGCCGTACCCGATATCGTAGGCAGCCCCGTCACCGGCAAATATCCAGAATGACTTTTTGGTGAACAGTTTGGATTTTTCGGCGATTTTTGCCAGCAGCGTATTGTCCTTTTGAGCCGGTAAAAGCTCTTTTAACCGGTCGCCGTATTTGCGCGAGCCCTCGGGATTCTTCATATTGTCCAACCAGCCGGACATGGCGTCTTTGATCTCCTGTGGCACATCCGTCCCAAGGGCTTGCCGCATCAGATCCGCCAGTTTGTTGCGCTGCTGGAAAATACCTAAAAACATTCCGTAGGTGAATTCAGCAGAATCCTCAAACAGCGAATTGCCCCAGGTGGGCCCGAATCCATCCTTGTTGGAACAGTACGGGATGGCCGGCGCCGAACCGCCCCAAATGGAACTGCACCCGGTGGCATTTCCAATGATCATGCGCTCGCCGAAAAGCTGAGTGATCAGTTTAGCATAGGGTGTCTCCCCGCAGCCGGCGCA
Organism: Deltaproteobacteria bacterium; assembly: GCA_024277475.1. The sequence continues at coordinate 17,016 of JAJRVC010000373.1, read as the reverse complement.
GGCACCCGAGAACTCCAGCAATGGCTGGCAGAACTGGCTCCCTTTGACCGTATTGCGGCTGATAAGATTGTCGCGTACCGGCAGATTTTCGAAATATCTCCACAGGGGGATCTGTTTTTGCAGCTGGGTTTTGAGCGGTTTCATGACCAAGGCTTTCTTTTTAGACGGGCAGATATCGGCACAGTTACCGCAGCCATAACAGTCAAGGGTGTCAACCTGAATACGGAAATAATAGCCTTTCAGATCCTTGCCGACGGCCTTTTTAGTCTCAAACCCCTCGGGGGCATCCGCCAATTCTTCTTCAGTTAGAAGCACCGGCCGGATAGTGGCGTGGGGACAAACCATGGCACACTGGTTACACTGGATGCAATTGTCCATGATCCATTCCGGAACATTGATGGCAACACCGCGCTTTTCATATCGGGTGGTCCCTACCGGAAAAATTCCGTCCGGGGCAAAAGCGGATACCGGCAGCTTATCGCCCTGTTGCGCCAGGATCGGACGCATCACATTTTTCACGAAGTCCGGTTCGCTTTCGTCGGCCTTTTCCTGATCCGTGGCTTCGGCCCAGGTTGACGGATAGTCGATTTCAACCAGATGCTCGAGGGTTTTATCCACAGCAGCAAAGTTCATATCGACGATTTTCTGACTCTTTTTGGCGAATAGCTTCTGGATTTGATCTTTCAGGTACGCGAGGGCTTCATCCACCGGTATCACATTGGCCAGTTTGAAAAAGGCCGTCTGCATGATCATGTTGATACGCCCCCCCAGGCCGACCTCACCGGCAATTTTGACCGCATCGATATTGTAAAATTTGAGCTTTTTGCGGGCAATGGTGCGGCGCATGGAAGCCGGAAGTTTTTCTGCCATGTTTTCCCGTGTCCAAGGCGAATTGAGGACAAAAATGCCTTCGTCTTTGATGCCTTCCAGTAAATTGTAGACGTCTACATAGGTGTCTTTATGACAGGCGATGTAATCGGCGGTGTCAATGAGATAGGTGGACTGAATCGGTTTGTGCCCGAAGCGCAGGTGAGAGATGGTAATACCACCGGATTTTTTAGAATCATAGGCAAAATAAGCCTGGGCATACATGTCGGTGTTGTCGCCGATAATTTTGATGGCGCTTTTGTTGGCCCCCACCGTGCCATCGGCGCCCAGACCCCAGAACTTGCACTGCACGGTGCCTTTGGGCGTCGCATCCAGGCTCTGGCCGACTTCCAGTGATGTTTGGGTGACATCATCAATAATACCGACCGTAAAATGGTTTTTTGGGGTTACGGCTTTCATGTTGTCAAAAACCGCCATAGCCATGGCTGGATTAAACTCCTTGGATCCCAGTCCATAACGTCCGTTGAGAATTTTGGGGGTTTGAGCTCTTTCCATATAAGCGGTACAAACGTCCAGATAAAGCGGTTCCCCCGGCGCGCCCGGTTCTTTAGTACGGTCAAGAACCGTGAGCATTTTTGCAGAGTGCGGAATGGCCTTGAAAAGGTGTTCGATTGAAAAAGGCCGATATAGTCGAACCTTGATCAGGCCTACTTTTTCGCCCTGTCCTCCCAGATAATTAATGACTTCTTCAAACGTTTCGCAGGATGACCCCATGGAAATAACAACGTGCTCTGCTTCCGGGTCTCCCACGTAATCAAAGAGCCGGTAGCTGCGCCCGGTCAGGTCACCGACCTGCTGCATGTACTCGTCGACGATACCGGGCACTTTAAGATAATACGGGTTGGCCGCTTCCCGATTCTGGAAGTAGATATCAGGATTCTGGGCGGTTCCCCTCAGTTCAGGTCTTTCCGGATTAGCACCGCGCGCGCGGAATTTAGCGATCGCCTCCCGGTCTGCTAATTTAGCCATATCCTCATAATCGATTACAGCAATTTTCTGAATTTCGTGGGAGGTGCGAAATCCGTCAAAAAAATGGAGAAACGGAATGGACGACTTGATGGCGGACAGATGGGCCACCAATCCTAAATCCATGATCTCCTGTACCGAAGATGCCGCCAGCATGGCAAAACCGGTCTGCCGCACCGCCATTACGTCCTGATGATCACCGAATATTGAAAGTGCATGGGCTGCCAGCGCCCGGGCCGAGACATGCAGCACACCGGGCAAAAGCTCACCAGACATTTTATACATGTTGGGAACCATCAGCAGCAGCCCCTGGGAGGCTGTAAAAGTCGACGTCAGAGCACCGGCTGCCAGAGATCCGTGCACCGCAGCGGCGGCACCGGCTTCCGATTGAAGCTGACGCACCGTCAAAGTCTGCCCAAAAATGTTTTTACGTCCATCAGCTGCCCATTCATCCGCGATTTCGCCCATGGGTGAGGAAGGCGTAATCGGATAAAGGGTACACGTGTCGCTCATAGCATAGGCCACATGAGCAGCAGCTGTATTTCCATCCATGGTTTTAAATTTCTCTGCCATAAAATACTCCTTTATAATTTTTTCGCGTTTTGAAATGGAATGAATATCTTTTAATTCACTACTTTCGCTTTAATTTAGGTCTAAAAAAAAGGTCAATAAAAAAGTCATGCCAGCAATTTGTCAAAAAAATCATTGCCCTTGTCATCGACAATAATAAAGGCCGGAAAATCCTTGACGGTGATCATGTAGATGGCTTCCATTCCCAGCTCGGGGTATTCCATCAATTCAACGTTGGTGATGCAGTCTTTGCCCAGCCGGGCAGCCGGTCCACCAATGGAACCCAGATAAAAACCACCGTAACTCTTACAGGAATTCGTCACCAGTTTTGACCGGTTTCCCTTGGCCAGCATAACCAATGATCCCCCCCGTGCCTGAAAAACAGGCACGTAGGGATCCATTCGACCGGCAGTTGTCGGCCCGAAGGAGCCGGATGGATAACCGGTCGGAGTTTTTGCCGGTCCGGCATAATAAATGATATGGTTTTTGAAATAATCGGGAAGCGTCTCACCGCGGTCCAGGCGTTTCTTTAATTCGGCATGGGCAATATCCCGTGCGACCACAATTTTCCCGGTCAGCAACAGCGGCGTCGCCACCGGATGTTGACCCAGTTGCTGTCGTATTTGATCCATGGATTGGTTCAAATCAACGTGCACCGCTTTGCGTTGCGAAGGACCAAATTTCGGGAGATACTGCGCCGGATCGGTTTCCAGCTTTTCTAAAAAAATCCCGTCAGGGGTAATTTTGGCCTTAATATTGCGGTCGGCGCTGCAGCTGACCCCTAATCCAATTGGACAGGAGGCACCGTGGCGCGGCAAACGAATGACACGGGTGTCCAGGCAAAAATATTTCCCGCCAAATTGGGCACCAATGCCAAGTTCACGCGATATTCCAAGAACTTCTTCCTCAAGTTTCAGATCCCGAAATGCATGGCCGGATTCATTTCCTGCGGTCGGCAGATCATCCAGATATTTGGCAGTCGCCAATTTTACGGTTTTAAGGTTAAATTCGGCGGAAGTTCCACCGATAACAAAAGCCAGATGATAGGGCGGGCAGGCGGCTGTGCCCAGTGTTTTCATTTTTTCTTTCATAAATGCCGCTAATTTTCCCGGTGTTAAAACAGCTTTGGTTTCCTGGTACAAATAGGTTTTATTGGCGGAACCACCACCTTTGGCTATAAACAAAAACCGGTATTCGTTGCCGCCAACGGCATATAGTTCAATCTGGGCCGGTAGATTGTTCCCGGAATTTTTTTCCTTATACATGCTCAAAGGAGCATTCTGGGAATATCGCAGATTGCCCCTGGTATAGGCATTATAGATTCCCCTGGACAGGGCTTCTTCATCCGAAAAATCGGTCCACACCCGTTGCCCTTTTTTCCCGATGACGATGGCCGTACCGGTGTCCTGGCACATCGGGAAAACACCCTCGGCTGATATCACGGCGTTTTTAAGCAATTCCAAGGCCACATAACGATCGTTGGCAGAGCTGGCCGAATCATTAAAAATAGCGGCAAGCTGTTTCAGATGAGAAGGCCGCAGCAGGTGGGCAACATCCTTAAATGCCTGCTCGGCCAGCAATGTCAACCCCCGGGCCGCTATTTTCAGAACCTCCCGGCCGTCAAAGGCGGCAGTAGAAATATGTGCTTCGGTCAATAAGCGGTATTCGGTGGTATCCTGCCCGGCAGGAAACATATCCTGGTATATGAAACTGGTCATAAACGCCTTCTTGAATAAAAATTTTCTTATGGAATCAGTCAGATTATCAATCGTGCTTTTACGTGTCAAGGAATTTTGATACTGATGGTGGATCCAGCAGTTTTTTTAGAAGTTACTTCGATAATACCCTGATGCTGATCAACAATCCTTTTGGTCATCATCAGCCCGATTCCGGTGCCATGGATCCCCTTGGTGCTAAAAAAGCTCTGGAAAATCTTGTCCTGAACATCCAGGGTCATGCCGTTGCCGGTATCGATCACTTGATATTCCACAGCCCAATTTTCCGGTTTTTTAGTTCTGACGGTCACGGTCTTGCCGGGAGCATTCTCTTCCGCGCAGGCATCAATTGCATTGGTCACTAGATTCAACAGGCAGCGGTGAATGCCGTCCGGATCAAAACGAATGGGTGCCAGTTGATCACTGAGTTCCGCCTTAAGCTCTATCCCCTGTTCTGCAGCCCTTGATTCCAGCAACTGAACTACTTCTACGACGGGAGCATTTGCATCACCGACTGTAAACATGACATCCGCATATTTGCCGTAGTTCAGCAAGTCCAGGGAAAGGTTCTTTATTTTCTCGACATTGCCTTCAACCATCTTCCATCCTTCGTGAAGATACTGTTTATTATCGAGCTCAATTCCCTTACCCAGCACAAAGATGCTGCCTTGCAAGCCGTTGGCAATAGTCTTGATAGCGTGGGATAATTCGGTAACCGTTTGTCCCACAGCCGCCATTCGTTCCGCTTTAATCAGCTCTTGAGCCTTTTCCGCCACCAGCCTTTCCAGATTTTCGGTGTATTCCCTGAGCCGGTGTCGCATGGATATTCTTTCCTGCGCCCTTTTCAAGGCAATCTCAAGCACTTCATCATTAATCGGCTTGGTAACAAAGTCGGTGGCATCATTCTTGAGGCTTTTTATGGCCAACCCCATATCCCCGTGCCCGGTGAACATGATGACTTCGGTATCCTGATTTTTCTTCTTAATTCGTCTAAGCAGTTCGATACCGTCCATATCCGGCATTTTAATATCCGTCAGCACAATGGGCGGAGCAAGCTCTTCAAAAAGTCGCAATGCTTCCTTTGCGTTTCCAGCGGTATGCACATCGTATCCACTGTCTTGAAGCGCAATTCCCAAAACTTTACGGATTCCGGCTTCATCATCAACCAGTAGAATTGTGTTGTTCATAGTATGTTCCATTGTAAACATTGACGGGTTACATTTATGCCGTGCAGGGTTTTTTTTTGAGGAGTGAAGATCGAACATCGAATAATGATGTCGCTCCGCTCCGCAATTTAATTCCAGACGCCCAAATTCCGATTTATTTCCGCCTTCAGTTTCCTCTGTCATCTGTCCGGTGCTGACAGAAAGGTAATTATGAACCGGGCACCCTCACCTTCCCGAGAAACCACCCTAATACTGCCGCCTAAATCATGCACGATACGATAGCTGATGGAAAGACCCAGCCCGGTTCCCTTGCCTGCCTCTTTGGTGGTAAAAAAAGGCTCAAAAACCTTATCTACTATAGAGCCGGCTACCCCTCCGCCTGTATCCTGAACCTCAACAATAACACGATTTCCTTCAGAACGGCTTTTTAGCGTAATTTTTTTCTCGCCCTTTTGGGGTGATTGCAACTCCCATTTCTCTTCAATCGCATCCCGTGCATTGATCAGCAGGTTGATAAAAACCTGTTCGAGACGATCGGCACCGGCCATAATCCGAGGCAAATTTTTCTCAATCTCCCAATCCACCTCGATGCCCCTGATAAAGAGCTGCTGGCTGAAAATCTCAAAGGATTTTTCTAGCACATCGTTGATTTGAATCTCCTCCAGCTTCGGATCGGATTTGCGGCCGAACTGCCGCATATGATTGATAATCCGGGTGGCACGATCCACATGACTGTCGATCTCCTCGGACAGGGTGAACAGAATCTCATCATCGATTTTTTCGTGCTTGTTGACCTTTTTCATAAAAAACCTGCTGGCGGTTTTAATGACCGCCAGAGGCTGATTCAATTCGTGGGCTACACCGGTGGCCATTTCCCCCAGGGTAGCCATTTTACTGGCCTGGATAAGCTGTTGCTCGGTTTCGAGGCGTTGGGTAATATCGCTGGTTGTGACCAGCAGCACATCCTTTCCCGTATATCCGGACGGTGAAACCCATAAATCAACAAAAATGATTTCCTTGTCTTTGCGAATCTGCTTGACCTGATTAATGACGGAGGCCTGCTTGAATTCGCCGGCATACCGCTTTTGTTCGTTTTCCGGCAAAAGAGTGAGAAACGATTGCCCGACTATTTCGTTCCGGGCATACCCATAAACGTTCTGTACGCTGTTGTTGCAGTCAATAATTTTCAGCGTGTCGGCATCCAGAACAAAGATCGGGTTTCGGATGTTATTGAAAATATCACGATATTTCTTCTCCGATCTTTCAAGTTCTTCTTCAAGCGCTTTGTGATGGGTGATATCCAGATTCATCTCCATGGCCGCTATGATTTCACCCTTTTCATTTTTAATCGGTGACGTTCTCACAATCCAGGAGGTGGGAGTTCCATCCTTGCTGATTCCGACCTCTTCACTGCGGTGGGACCGACCGTCTCTAAATGTTTTTTCCACCGGGCAGTTGGGGCATCTGGTCGTACGCCCCTTATAGGCATGGAAGCAGTAATCACCCGGCTGGGGATCGAATCTGTCTGAAAACTCCCGATTGTAACCCACCAGTTTGTAATTTTTATCCTGTACGGTAATGATGCAAGGCACGGTTTCAAACAAAGTCTGATATTGATTTCTTTGTTTGTTCAGTTCCGCCTGCTTCTCCTCGATCTCCCTGCTCATTTGGTTAATGGCCGTGGCCAGTTGTCCGACTTCATCAAATTGATCGACGGTGACTTCCCTGGAATAATCGCCCCTTGAAATGGCCCAGGTATTTTTAATCAGTTGTCGGATAGGGCGGTTGACGAACTTTAAAACCAAAACCAGGATAATGGCGGAGATAACCACAAAAGCCATGGCGGCAAGTCCAATAATACTTTTTTCCATGAAAAGTATTTCTTTATCGGACTCCTCCAGAGAAATCACGATATCCAGGGTGCCCAAAATCTTTTTCTCAGACGAATGAAAATGGCAGTTGTTGGTTGAGCACCCCGGTTGATTGGGAATCGGGCTGACAATCCTGAGAAGACGGTAGCCTTGTGGAGAAGCAATAATACGGGAACGTTCTTCAAGACCGCAATTCGTTAGAGGAGGGTTGGCCCGATGGCAGATATTGCAGGCCTCAGATTGAATCCTGCTGACCTGGCCGATTTCAGCAGGATGGTTGGAAAATTTTATTTTACCCTGTTTATTGTAGATTCGAATGCGTTCAATTCCTTCCTGTGTGCTGATATTCAATATGATCTGGTTGATATCATCGCGGGAATTGTGCATCATGGCGTAGTGGGCGCCCAGCTTAATGGTGTTGCCCAACCGTTCGGTTTCGGCCACAATGTCTTTGCGCAGTCGTTCTTTCTGATACCGGATACTGAAGTAGGCCCAGGTTGAAAAGAGGACCAGTAAAATGATACCAACACCGACAATGAGTTTGGTGACAAGGCTGTGACGAAGGTATCGAGCGGATTTCAGCATGGCCGGAATATCCTGGCGTTGCTAAATTCGTCTGTATCACCTGATCGGAAGAAGATAAGGCCGGAACCAAAATTGAAAATTGAAAATTGAAAATTATCAATTTTCATTCTCTTTGGCCTCCTGCGCAAGCTTTTTCGGCATAATCACTCTAAAATGCGTCCCCTCACCAGGAGTGGAATCCAACTCAATCGTTCCCCCGTGCTGCTGGATAATATTTTTAGCGATAAACAAGCCCAGCCCGGTGCCCTTCTTTCCTTTGGAAGAGTAAAATAAATTGAAAATGTTATCTCGAATTTCGCTATCCATACCAATACCATTGTCCCGGATATCAAATATGATATTCTCTTTATCCTGGTCGACGCTGAAAATAATACGATGGGATTTTTTCGACGAATCTTCGAGGCAGGCTTCAATGGCATTTTCGATGATATTGGTCAATGCGGTGGCAGCCACAGCGGCATCAACTTCAAAATCTTCCAGAGATTTGCTGATTATCTGTTCAAACTCTATGGGCTGAGTCTGTAATCCGGATTGCATCGTGGCGACCAGATCTTCGGCAAATTGGCTCACATTGATCCGCTTCCATTCCAGGGCTCTATCTTTAGCATGAAAAAGAATGTTCAGCACCATGTCTCGAATTCTATCAACCATTTGCCTGACGACCTCAAGGCCTTCTTCAGTTTGGCTCGGCTCATTTTTTGAGAGACCGGAGTTGAGCAAGTACAAACCGCCATCCAGTCCGGTCAAAACCCCCTTGATACCATGCGATATCGAGCTGACCATCAATCCCAGAGAGGACAAGCGATCTTCGAGTCGACGAATTTCCGTGATGTTGGTGGACATTTCCATGACCTGTTCGATCCGGCCGGTAGTATTAAAGATCGGCGCCGTGTTGATAAGGACATTGTATTGTTCTCCGGTTTTGGCGGTGACAACCATCTCCGACTGGTGGGATTGACCGTCTTCAAAAGTCTTTGCCACCGGGCAATCCTCACACGGTTCGTTACGATGCTTGTAGACCTGGTAGCAATGTGAACCGGCTTTCTCGCCAAAATCTTCTTTGAATCTTCTGTTGGAAGCGGCAATTTCAAATGTCGACCTCTGGACGGTAATATAGCAGGGAACTTCATCAAACAGTTGCTGATATTTTTGCTGGGTTGTACGCAATTCTTCCTGCAGACGCTGCATTTCCGAGATATCTGCGGAAATTTCAAGCACAAGCTCAAGATCCCCCCGGCTGTTATGTATGGGAGCCGTATGAACCATCACAGGAGATCGGTTTCCGTCTGAGTACCGCACGGTTGCTTTGCTGCGTTGGCCCCGGCCGCTATCGAAGGTCTTTGCCACCGGGCAGGTTGTACGATCGCTGTCTTCGCCCTGGTATATTTCCCAGCTGCCGGCACCGATCCTGTCTCCCAGTCGTTCTTTGAAAAGTTGATTGGCAGCGACAATCTTGAGTTTCCGGTTGTGGATGGCAACAAAGCATGGCATTTCGTTAAAATAGTGAATGCCGCCGCCAAAATCACCGGCCATATCGCGAATGGCGGAAGATAGCCCTTCCACGGCCTGGCCGACGGCCGCCAGCCTTTCAACCTCGACCAGCCTGGCCGATTGTTTTCTGACCAGTTGCTCAAGGTTTTCGGTGTGTTCCCTGAGCCGGCGACGCATGTCGATTCTTTCGTGGGCCCGTTTTAAAGCGATTTCCAGGACATCGTCATTGATTGGTTTGGTGACAAAATCAGTGGCCTCGTGTTTGAGACTCCGAATGGCAAGTTCCATATCACCGTGACCGGTAATCATGATGACTTCGGTGTCAGGATCTTCCTGCTTGATTTTCTGCAGGAGTTCAATCCCGTCCATCCCCGGCATTTTGATATCGGTCAGAACAATTTGAGGTTTGGTTCGCTGAAAAATTTCAAAGGCAGCTTTACCGTCTTCGGCGGTCAGCACCTCATAGCCGCTGTCTGCCAGCGATATGCCGAGGACCTTGCGAATGCCTGCTTCGTCATCCGCCAGCAGTATTTTTTCGTCCATGACGTCAGACCTCAATGGGGGGAGGGTTATAAGTATTGGTGGAATTTAACCTGCCCTAGTCCGGCCGATCCGGAATTGACTATTGAAATTATTCAATTGGCAGGCATTTATCCGAACATGGCTACCCCAGTGTGACATTATGTAAAACGACTGCCTCAGCTTATAAGGCTCTTGGCAAGTTCCAGCAGTTTTCCATGATCCAGCGGTTTTTCCATATGAGCATCCGGTTGAGGTATGGGATCCTTTGCTTTAAGGTTGAGCATCTTCAGATAATGGGAAAACGATTTTTGACCAATCCCTGTCAGCATGATGACCGGGATATCCTTTAACTCACGATCGGTCTTGAGCTCCCGGTACATGGTAACGCCACCGGCCTCGGGCATCATCACATCGAGAACGATGAGATCAGGTAATATCTCTTTGGCTTTTTGCAGACCTTCATTTCCGTTTCTAGTGACAATCGGCGCATATCCGCTGGTTTCAAACAACGTGCGAACATAAATTCTAACATCCAGATCATCGTCGACGATAAGAATCTTCTTTTCGGTTTCCGGTATCTGGTCGCTGGTCACGGGTCACTGGCTGCTGGTTGCTGGTTATTAAAAGATATTGGGCAGGAGGCACAGGGCACAAGGTATAGGGTATCTGCGAACTAATCTCGAATTTCTTGCACCTAACCCGGATAAGCCGGAAATAATAAATAACAAGCCAACTGCCTGCTGTTCGTTGGCTACTTCTTAGCCTCCCATCTTCCGGCCTTCTAAACGCCCATCCTCTTACCCCGGCGCTCCAACTATAGGGTTACCTCTGTCTTCTGTCATCTAACGTCACGCATCCACATCGATCACTTTATCCGGATGGTTCACGCTCGCCACCGGACAGGCGGCCCTGAGTACGACTTGCTCCACCGTGCTGCCCAGCAGGGCTTGCTCCGGATCAACATCCCTAGTGTGGTGCGCCATGACGATCAGATCCCCCTGCTTTTCGCGGGAAAATTTTAAAATCTCCACATAAGGAATTCCTTCCCATACCTCAATGTCGTAATTATCGTAGTCCTTCATCTTTGAAATATATGTGGCTTCGATCTTTTTCCCGGCTGCCGCGATCTCCTGCTCAATCTCATTTTGGCCCTGGATTTCGCCGAAATTACCGGAACCGATGTCACAGGCATGGAAAATATGAAGTTTGGCACCGACCTCTTTGGCTAATTTGTAAGCCCATAGAAATGCGTACCGGGATGCTTTGGTAAAATCGATTCCAACGACAATATTTGAAAACAGTTTCCAGCAGGTCGTACAGGGCCGGCTGATGATCACAACAGGACACCGGGCCGCTTTGGCCACTTTCTGCATTGTGCTGCCGGCAATCGCCCGGTAACGGGTTGCGCCCACGTCTTCCTGCCTTGTGTGGGCGCCCATAATGATCATATCGACTTCTTCCTTGCGGGCCATCCGCAGAATTTCCCTGTGCGGTGTCCATACAACCGCTTTTATCTCGTTGTTTTCGCTGTCTTTTAGCAGCTCCCCATAGGTATTCTTCATTTCTTCTTTGACCCAGTACTGGTAGTCGGCGTCCGGCTCTTCAGCTTGACCGGTTCTGGCATCGGTCACAAAAGGACTGTAACCGCGACTGGGAACTCCGAACACGTGAAGGATAATAAGCTTTGCATCCCATTTCAATTCCAGATCAAAAGCCACTTTGGCTGCATTATCACAAGTGGGCGATGCCGTAGTCGCAAACAACAATTTTTTAAACATGGCCATCTCCTTATAAAGCGCACTTTTTAGGAGTTCCTTGAAAACTCAGTTCCCAGATGATTCCCCCGATAAATTCAAACAGGTTGAATACCGTGTCGAACTCAAAGACGTCGACCTTATCACCGAATACAATGTGCTTCAGGGTGCCGAGCTTAAGGGGTATATCCAGAAGGTTTGCCAGATGAAAATTTTTAATTTCCAGGGTTTCCGTACCGCAGATCCCACAAAGCGTGTGGTATATTTCCAAACGCGGTTTGCCGGGAAATCCTATCATCTCAACGGTTTTGTAAAACTTAAGATGATCAATGTCATCCCTGCTGCAATGGGCCTTGGGACATCTCAGGTAACGCTGGATGCAATCGGCGACAAACGCATCCAGTTTTACGAGCAATGCATATTTTTCAAACATCCGAAAGAAGCTTCTCAAGGTGTATCCCTGCCCCAGTTCAACCCGGCAGCCAAGCATCATCAATGAGTCGTGCGGGACAATTTTATTGCTTTCAATTATAGACCCGTCGCCTTGCAGGGTGATTTGATTCATTTAGAAATACCGAAACCGTTCACAGGTTCAGGGTTAAGCACAATGAAGGCATTTAAGACCCGAAGTCCTGGTAAAAAATGCTCATTTTGCCAAATAATTGCCAATTTGGCGCCAAATTTTGGATTAGGCCTGACGAAGCTGCCGCTTTTCTCGTAAAGACGCATGCCAAATACAGTCCAAGAACGAGAATGGAACCTTGAACCTTTGAACCCGTGAACGCCTAAAGCTAATCCTCTTTCGGCTTCAAATGTTCCGGCACTTCGATCATATTGACCAGCAGCGGTTTCAAAAAGGACCACCGGATTCCAATTTTGTAGATCTCCTCCAGATCCCTGATCGCATCCCAGCAATTGTGACAGGGTGCGATGACCAGCTTGGCACCTGTGGCCAGAATCTGATCCCGTTTGATTTTCAGACCGATATTGCGCTGTTGGCGATACCGGCCGATACCGTTAAGGCCGCCGCCGCCGCCGCAGCAGAAATTATGCTCCCTGTTGGGTATCATTTCCCTGAAATCCTCGGCAATATAGCTCATGATTTCCCTGCCGATGTCGGCAAGGCCGGCGTTGCGTACATAGTTGCAGGAATCCTGATAGGTCACCGGTTCCTTGATTTTTTTGGAAGGATCTATTTTTAATTTTCCGGTTCGAAGGGCCTCCGCTACCCATTCGACGTAATGGAAACTTTCAACCGGCGTTTTCCCGGTTTTAAGACCGGCCCAGTAAGGCCCCTCAATGACCGTCGCCCGATAGGCATGCCCGCATTCGGTTACCACCATTCGTTTAGGTTTTAGCCGATCCATGGCATTATATACCGACTCAACCTGCATCTTGCAGGCTTCCCAGTCACCGCCGAACATGGCCAGGCTGGTTTCCTCCCAGCCTTCACTGGGGACCGTCCAGTTTTCACCGGCCACATGAAACAAAATTGCAGCCTCAGCGATATCTTCCGGATAATGTTTGGGTTCCCTGGCGTTGACGGTATACATGATATCGGCATTTTTTTTATCAACGGGGATGGTTAATCCCGGCCAGTCATCTTCATATTCTTCAGCCATCCATTCGCAGGTATCCACCCAGTCCTCCGAGGTGATATCCATCTGGGCCCTGTATACCCGATGCATTCCGGAACCGATCTTCATCTCCCAGGGCACAAATCCCTGGGCAAACAACAAACCGCGAAGATAACTGAACATGATGCCGGTATCGATCCCAAATGGGCAGTATACACCGCATCGCGTACAGCAGGTGCATTTCGCGTAAGATGTATCCATGCATTCCTGCAAAAAGGCATTATCCACATTCCCCTTGCGTTTGATAATCTGACCCAGTGTGGATTGAATTTTATAAGAAGGGACCTGTTTGGGGTCTTTGTTGTTCGCAAGATAATAAAAACAGCTTTCGGCACACAAGCCGCAGTGCGAACATATTTCAAGCCAGGTTTTCAAGCGTGACTTGAAGGTTTTTTGGATCGTGCCCCACAATTTTTTGCGATCCACATCCAGGTGGTCCATTTCCTCATAATATTGTTTGCCGCTTTTATCCGCCAAAAGTGCATGCAGTTCTTCTTTTGTGTTTACGTTTTTTTTATTGCAAAGTATTCCTTCCGGCATGGTTCTATGTCCTTTGAATTAGGCCCTCAGTTTTTTACAAATGAATTTTTTGCATTTTGTGGCAAAATATTTTTTTCCATTTAACTAATCAACGATTCAACCAAACAACGATATCTGCTGTTATCAATGTATTGATCCTTCTACTGACTACTGATCTATAGAAAACGATCTTATTGTTTAAATAATATTAGCAGGCTATCCATTTCGCTGCCCTTGCGCATAGGATTCATCGTTTAGGCCTACAAAGTAGATATCCCCAATATATTGAATTGATGGAGCGAAGCGACTTCCATAATTCGACATTCGTCATTTGAACTTTCCCCCTACCACGCCATACCCTTGTTTTTCATGCCGCCTCGTTTGATTCCGTAGTCCATGCCGAGCTGTGCTCTGGAAAGGAAAAAAAGAATAAAATGCGAAAGCTTTGTGAACGGTATCGACACCAGAACGATCTCACCGCAAATGACGTGGCTAATGATCCAGAAATTATAATTCGATGCCCCGTGAGAGGCTATAAACCCGGTAATAGAAGGGGCTGCGGCAATGGCAATCATCAAGTAATCATATGCCGTCGTAATGAGTCTGACTTCCGGCAGAGCGATGCGGCGCAAAATCAAAAAAACCACGGCGACGATTACAAGGATCGTCAGCACATCCGACACCCCTTCCGGTAGGGTCCAGAGGCTGAACCCCAATCGTTCTCTCAGCAGAATGTTGTGTCCCAGCAGGAATACGGGGGTGATCAACAGACCGATATGCATTAAAAATAGCCATAAAGTAAACCAGGCATTGTTTCGATAGCTGTGGGTCGCCCAGGGAAACAACCAGAAGACAATAGAACGTACGGCACCTTTAATCCCATAAGAGGTATTGACCGAATAGGTCACGCGGTCAAGTCTCCAGTCGAGCCCTTTGATGTACAGCACCGTACGTACGATCAGCCCGATAAAAAAGATGGCAAATGACAACCAGGCCAGAGGGCCGGTAACAAATTCATACATGGGTTACTCCTTAAACTCTATAATACTGGCTTTTTTCATTCAATGATTTCAAATATTATTTTTTACAAATCCGCAAACCGCATTCCCCGGCCCAGACCGATTGCGCGGAGAACATACGTTACACCACATCAATACGATCAATTCGCATTCCGCATTCAAATTCCTCTGCACCATGCTTGATAATCTCGTAAAAAGTTAAAATTATCGAATTTTGATCTTATAACCTATTGAAATTATTAAGTGCAAAATTTTATTTTCGTGTTTTTTGTGCCTTTTTGCGGCCACATCATGCTTTAACGTTCCGAATTCCGCATTCCCGACTCCCCCTTCAAGAATCACTTTTCATCATCATCTCTTTCTGTGAGAAAACGATAGAAAAAGGTAATACCGACAAGCGCTCCTATGATTAAAAGGTAGGTGATGCTTTCCGTGTGGAGCATATAGTCTTGTAAAGTATGTATAGTCCCTTCCATCTTGTCACCCTGTAATGTTGTTCAATTTATTAATTAAAGCCGAGTCCATTAGACGATAGCAGCATTAAGTTATTCGTCATATTTTATATGTTATTCCAGACCTCATTGAATAGTTTACTGGTTGAATGGTTGATCAGGTAAATTTCTGTGTCCTAATTGTCCTTTCTTTTGAAACATGAAGTCTCCAATTATTTTGCAAATATGGGATAAACCCATATTTACAACCACTTAACCGATCAACCAATCAACGATATCTGTATTTAATGTTCCTTCTCGTAATCCGGGTGCGCATACATAATCGGCATGCGGGTAACGACAAAGCGAAATACAATCAATCCGACGGTCACCAGGAAAACGGAAATCGCAATTTCCATCCAGTGAGGGAAATATCGTTCACTCGACGGCAGATGCCAGTTAAAGGCAATCAGGCCAACATTCAGCCGATTGAGGATGATGCCGAGTACGGTCCACACAGCCGTCCATTTGATTATTTTCAGGTTCTTCTCACGCACACCGATGGCATAGCAAAAGCAAGGCAGGGCCACAAATCCCAGTAATTCCACCAGGAACCAGATGCCATAAGAGGTGCCCAGCAGGTGCCAGTTGTTGCCCTCGGATATCCCGATCACCTTGATGATGAAATAACCGGCGAGAACGAAGGAGGCCGCTTTGCCGAAACCCAATGCGATATCATCTTTTTGCTTTAAATGAGCCTCATCCATTTTATCTGCAAAATAGTGATGAGACAGCGTACTTTCAAAAATCACCATGGAAAGACCTGCAATGATGGCGGACACAAAGAAAAACACCGGGATATACGGTGAGTACCAGAGCGGGTGCAGTTTTGATGGTGCAATTAGAAACAGTGCCCCCAGCGAGGACTGATGCAGTGTCGAAAGAACCACTCCGAAGATGGTGAGCAAAAGCGTTAGTTTGATAATAATGTTGCGCGCTCTTTTCAGACCAAGCCATTCCAGAGCCGCTGGTGAAAATTCAACAAACAAGACCGTGAGGTACAGGGCCACGCAGGCGGCTACTTCAAACAGGAGAGATGTGGTTCCCTGCTGCATGATAAAGGGGTAGGGTAGGCGCCAGGGTCTGCCCACATCATAGTTCAGCGCCACAACAACCATGGCGTAGCCTAAAAACCCGGTCAGGATGGCAGGTCTGACCGCTGAATGGTACTTCTTCATGCCGAAGATATAAACGGCGGCAGAAGTGACGAACCCGCCGGCCGCCAGGGCAACGCCAACCAGCAGATCAAAACCGATCCAGATACCCCATGGGTTGTAATCAGAAAGATTGGTGACGGCGCCCAATCCTCTGGTAAATCGTATCACGGTAACAAAAAGACCTGTAATAACGATGATCCCGGCAATAACATTAAACGGCGTCAAATAAGATTTGCCGGTGGTTGTGGCTTCATCAGACATCAGGCATCCTCCTCGCTCGACTTCTTGCCGGCATCCTCAGCAGCGGTTTCGCCGGCGTCTTCATCAGATGCTCTGGCCGCTTCTTCAAGGGCTTTACCGACGGCGGTTTCGATGGCAGTCGTTTTTTGCTTTTCGGCCTTTTTCATTGCTTCAGACAGCTTCGCTTCGGCCTCGGTATGGGCTTTTTCCAATGCAGCGGCAACAGCCTGTTCTTTCTCCCGCTTTTCAATTTTTTCTTTTCTTTTATTAATGGCGTAAATGCCGGTAAGGAGAACCGGCCAAAGTCCCACCACCATCGGCACAGCGCTTAAAGCTCCGGCGGTAAGCTTCGGCGCCGGTGTAACGCCAAGATCTTCTCTCATCCCAATGTCCTTGAAAGGAACTGAAGACAGATAAAGCCAACT
>JAJRVC010000372.1 GCA_024277475.1 Deltaproteobacteria bacterium | reverse complement strand
TCTGGAATACGACAGGAGCAGCCACCGGCTGGTCCTGATCAATCCCAATGCCAGTGAACTCCTTATCCAGCGTCGCTGGATGCCGGAACGGTACGTGGAGTTGATGCGCCGGATACTTGCTGAATGTCCTGAAGTGCTTGTCCTCATAACCGGTGCTCAATCAGAACATGAGGAGGCCGGAGTCATGCAGCAGATGGTCGGCAGTGAACGGTGTATAAATTTTGCCGGTACCCTGCAGCTCGGCCAGCTCCCCGTGCTCTATACCATTGCTGAGTTAATGGTTACCAATGATTCCGGTCCCGGCCATTTTTCTTCTAT
The DNA here is from genome assembly GCA_024277475.1 of Deltaproteobacteria bacterium. Next base: position 3,456 of record JAJRVC010000372.1, on the reverse strand, counting down.
TACCAACTTGCCGACCTTTGTCCTGTTTGGTCCGGAAACACCAAAGCTGTACGGTTCCCTGGGCAACAGCACTCCGATTTATGCCAGTCTGGCCTGCTCTCCCTGTGTCAGCGCCACCAACCATCGAAAGACCCCCTGCCATGACAACAGATGTTTACAGGAAATAACCGTTGACCAGGTCTTTGACGCCATCAAACCGGTACTGTTACCTGAAGGCAGTAACCAGGCATAATCCAGAATATTGCCAGGGTAAATTTACTCTAGCCCGTATATTTCATCCCGACACGTCGGGATAAGGCGCCGGATAGACAAAGTTAAAGGATCTTACGCTATACTTTAGTATGCGAAGAGCCTTTAACTGCAGGCTATACGGATGCATCGCCTTGCCCGAAGGGTGAGTAGTTCTGGAAATATATTGGATTATTTTGACAGACTGTAGCGACAGAACACACGACAACCTTCTCCTTATCTGCACAGAAACATGTAGTTATGTCAAATTCAAAAACTGCTCATGAAATATGTGGGCCAGGAGCCAGTCGGGCTCAGAGTTAGCTCTAAAATATACGTAATGAGCTTAATCTCAAGATTATTTCTGGTTGCAAAGGTTGTGCGAGAAAAATTGTTTTGGCGTGGTGCTGGTGGACAATGTTACATAATGCTAGCCGGGTTATGCGACTTTGCGCTGGAGCGACCCCCAAAGTTGATTGCCGGTTCGGTACGCATCACCTGGTTTATCGCCTGCGTGGCTCCAGTAAAACGTGGTACGTCCCCAATTGTTTTCTAAAAAAGCCCAAAATGTATTTTCCTTGGAAAAAATACTTCGCCGACTCATACCCCATGATGGCTCTAGCTTGAGGTACTTGTTTGGAATAAAACTGCCAAATATTTCTCCAATCTGTTTAAACGATTTACGCTTGAGGGAGGAAATTTTATCTGCAAATATCTGCTGAGCCGAACGACGTTTTCGCCCTCGAAATGGCATGTAGAAACCAGGTAACATTACTGCGGGATTTGTTAAATTTTTCATGACTCACTTTAACAAATTTCACCAATATTATCAGGTGGTTTTATGTAAAAAAAGACCTTAAACTAGCGCCATTCTGGTCTGTCCCCAATCTGTCCCCAATCAATAATTGTCTCTGCATGACACAGCTCACTGACTTGGTGGCAGGACAAGCCGGAAACCCAGGAAACTGAGGCCGAGGCCCGGTTGGGCCCCGCTCCGGTCCGCAGACCGCGCATCCCCAGCGTTGTCGTACATTGCGCCGCCGCGAATCACGCGACCGAAGCCGGTTGCATCACCTGTGGGATCTGTCACAGGATCAGACGAATAATCGCCGCCGCCCCACCAGTCCCGGCACCATTCCGACACATTGCCGTGCATGTCATACAAAACCCAGAGGTTGGGCTGCTTGACCGCCACCGGCTTGGTGCCGGTTTCATAGGCCGTTACCTCGCTGCTGTTCACCATGGCATTATTATACCTGTACCAGCCCATAGCATGGAGATTGGTATTAAAACCTGCACCAGTTTCCGCATTGGTTGTGTCAAAATAGACCGGGTTAGCATAAGCCTTGGTAGTTGTGGCCCGGGCCGCGTACTCCCACTGTGCCTCGGTAGGCAACCGGTAACCGGTGCAGGTGTCGCTGATTTCAACGGATGTACATTCCATGTCAGTGCCGGGAACATTGGCATTACAATCGTTCAGGGTATAACAGGGTGCCAAACCCTCGACAATGGACAATCGGTTGGTAAAATAGGCCGCCTCAAACCAGTTCACTGTCTCCACAGGGTAAGTATCGCCGGTGTGACTTAGGGAGGGATTGACGCCAAGGCCGGTGTCAACGATCAGGGTATTCCACTGCTTATTGGTAACCTCCGTGATCTGCATGTAGAATGATTGGGTCAGTGTTACCTGGTGCTGGGTTTCGTATGAATTCTGCCCCGGTTCGGCAGATTCACTGCCGCTACCGTCAGGGCTGCCCATAGTAAAGGTGCCAGCCGGAAGCAGGTTAAAGGTCATGCCGATGGAGTTTGTAAAGCTCTGCATGGTGTGCTGAACAAGGGTACCGGTTATTCCCTTGCCCGCTACCTTACTGGAAAAGGTTTTCCCTTTCACAACATCCGCAGCGGTGGCGTTGCCAGCTGTACCTCCAAGCGGCACCACAACAACTTTTTCCGCAGCTGCCGCATTTCCAATGAACAGAAACAAGACTCCCACGATCACTGGTAATGCAGAAAATTGTTTTGCAGTATTCATTATTCCTCCTGGTTGAGCTTGTTAATCTGTATAACGACGGCACTCAATAATCAGAAACCCCTCACTGTCGTGTTTTATTCATTTTGCATCAATTTTCCAGTCTGTTCCAGATTGTCCAGGAATGATCTGCTTACCTTCTACCTGAAGTTTCCCGAAAAAGTTTCATGCCGCCATCCGCAACAGGGCGGCCACGAAAGATTTAGCCACCGATTTGCCGGGGGTGGGGCAAAGTATTGCAAAATTCTTGTCTAAAGCTGCTTGCGCCACCAACCTTCGCACGTCGGAAAAGGCGAAATGACCGCGGCCTTTGACTGCATGCCTGCGGATCGGAGTTTTTTCCAATCGGCAGGCGTAAATCCAGGTGATGGTGGTGGCCATCATACAGAAATCCAGATGATTTGTCACCGCCACCGGATTTCTGCTCTGGGTGTCGGCACTGCCGATATCCCGCTTCAGCTCTTTGAAACATGCCTCGATCTTCCAGCGGGCACCATAATACTCTATGATCTTTTCAACGGACAAATCCAGATCCGTTGAAAACAAGGCTACCCATTGGGTCCTGCGATATATCCAGACAACCCTGACTTTGCACTTAAGTGTCTTGAGCATGACAACCCGGTCGTAGGCCAGGACAGTTCTGTTTCGCCCATAGAGATTGACCGTATATTCCCGTGCCTGTTCTTTGTGAGCCAGAGCCACCGATGATGTGGTGCCGAGTTTATCTCCATAAGTCCTTGGACGCCCCTTGCCACGTTTGGCAGAAACCACCGGCAGCGCGAACAGATTGTTATTGGAGCGAAGCCGGGATATCATCTGGACGCGTCCTCTCAGTTCTTCGCACAACGGCTTCCACATACCGTTGTTGCCAAACCATGAATCGGTCACCACAATGATGTTTGATTCCGGGAATACAGCTGCCACGCCGGTGAGCATGTCAACGGCTTGCCCATGCTTGCTTTGAAATGAAATCTCCCTGCCGTTACAGGTCGGACGATTTTGCTCGATATCCTTTTTGAGATGGTAGTAGCGATGGCCAAGCGGTAAGCAGGCCCAACGCCAGGACATCCCCCATTTTTTAACGAATATGCATGACTTTATGTTTGGAATCAGCAGGTTATCTTGTCCGGGAAGTGAAAACGGTAAAAATGGGTGAACTTTTTACCAAGAAAAAGGACCTCTTTGTGGTAAGGAATTAT
>JAJRVC010000371.1 GCA_024277475.1 Deltaproteobacteria bacterium | reverse complement strand
GATACCCTCCTCCATGGTATGGGTCAGACGGTCATCGTATTCGGATGCGTCCAACGAAAAATTGTACTCCAGGAATAGTCCTCTTTCCTCAGCGGCCCGGCGTACGTTGCGCAAGTGGCCCCGATTGGTTGCACCCAAATCGGCAGCGGTCAAGTGCAGACCGTCGAGTCCCAGCTTCTTGGCCTCGTCCATCAGGCCAAAAATATCCCAAACCGGCTCCCATTGGAGCTTGTAGCCTCCCCAGTTCTGTCCCATGCCGTGCAAATGCAGACTGTATGTATGTAAACCTAACAACATGGTGAAATCCCCTGAAACAAGATTGAAAATTGGATATTGAAGGTATCCTTTATGTCCGGACTTTCAAAATGCACTGCTCCATCATTCCATGCGGCTAACCAAAAGTGGCCGTATAAAACACCGTGATTCCTATGAATTACAGAAATTCTGATACATCTAATTAGTGGCTCATAAGCGTTTTCCCCTTTTTCCCAAGGCCTTCTTTAAAACGCGTCGGTCGCAATGGATTGTCTTCGGGAGCTAACTTCCCGGTAATGAGATTGGCGATTCGCCTGCCTGCCTCCGGGGATAGCATGACGCCGGCCCAATAGCCGCAGTTGACATAAAAACCGGGGACTTCCGGCTCAGGCCCGATCAGTGGCTGGTCATCGGATGTATATACATAGTATCCAGCTGATGTGTTCATGTCAGGTTGTCTTACTGTCTTTTCCACTTCTTCGAAAAGTGGGGTCAGACGCTTGATCTTATCCAGAGCGATGGCCGGAAACTCCCAGTCCGTATGCACCTTCTCGGTTGGCTGACTGACCGGCTCAGCCGAATCCACCCAGCCGAAAATCACACCCCCGGGCTCGGGGCGCCAGTAAGAATTGTTATCCACATCAACGGTAAAAGGGGCATCCCGGGGAATCGCCAAAGCAGTCTTCAAGTAGCCCTTTTGCCGGCGAACCGGCTCCAGCGGAAGCTCCAGGTTGACCATCCGCCCGATCTCAGCTGCAAAGGGACCAGCCGCATTGACCACGATACGGCTTTGAAGTATTCCCCGGTTGGTTTCCACGCCGCAAACCCCCTTTTCATCCATTTGAATCCCGCTGGCCTTGGTGTTGATAAAAAATCCGGCGTCACATCCTTTGGCAAATCCCTGGGTGGTTTCATGGCAAGACAGCCACCCATCCCGTTGTCGGAACGTAGCGGCCAGAACGGAAGGAGAAATAAATGGAAATCGGGCCAGAATCTCATCACGTTTCAAAAACTCCGAGTCGGTCACACCCAGTTTGTGTTGCCGGGCCACATTTTCTTTAAGGTCGTCTACCGTCTGCGGATTGTCTGTGAGAAACAGATACCCCTGCTGCTTGATGGAAATACCGTACCCGGGTATGCCGATGACTTCATCAAAACGCTCAAACATCTCTATGCTCGGTATCGCCAGTTCAGCCATGGCCGGCTCGGCAAATTGGGCCCGAAAACATTCCGCCGATGCAGGTGTCGTCAATGTCGACAGACCGTCACGCATCTCCACAAGCACAACGCCCAACCCTGCCCGGGAAAGCCAGAAAGCCGTCGCGGTACCCACAATGCCGCCTCCGATCACCACTGCATCGGTTTTGCCGAAATCGTTTTCTGTCGGAGTAAATATTCTTCCCATTTTTTTGTCCTCCTTATTCTAACCGTTCACGGGTTCAGCGTTCACCGTTCAGGGTTATCTTAACAGTCACCGAATTCATAACCTCTTGTATGAGACTTCATGACATCCAATGTCATTTTCATGAAGTCGGGTCGGCCACTGTGCCGACCATATTGAGGGGTACACGATAATTCGAATCCGGTGGGTACGGTGGCCGCCCTCCTTATATAAATAGACAGAATTCATTCGACGTTCGATGTTGGACGTTCGATGTTCGTAAGTCTCTTTCTCGATTAAACTGGTCGCTTTTCGATCCAGCGGCAGCGCCGAACGCTGAATCTCTGAACCTTGAACCTCTGAACTGGAGCTAAAATAGTCCTTTCGCTTCCAAATCCCCAGCCACATCGGACAAACCGACGCTCAACAGGACCTCCTTCGTTGGAATACCGTTTTCATTCCACCCTCTTGCAGTATAGTACCAGGTCAGCAGGTTATGGATATCTTCCTTGGATAAAACATGTCCCTGGTTCGGCCCATCTGCGATGGGTTCTTCGTATAACCGTGCCGGGGGAAAATCAAGATGCCGTCCGAAACCGCTTATCTCCCGCACCGAAAACGCCCGGGTAAGATGCCAGATACGCTCGGAAATCTTCAACAAATCTTGCCAGCTTTTCGTCATTCCGGTAATCAGCGAATACAGTTCCGCGTAATGCTCTTCCTCAAAGCCCAGCTCCATCATTTGAAGCCTGCAGTTTCCAAGGGCATCAAACAGGGAACGCGTATGCTGGGATGCGATCACATATTCTGCACTGCGGTCGCTGACAACCGCCTTTGGTTGCGCTTCATCCCCACCCCCGGAAGCAATCAGATCATGAACGCTGGTCCAGGCGCCGGCAACGTCGTGGCCCAGCACCCAGGCCCGGTTGTGATGGGCACCAATATCGGCTGTCAGATACGCCAGCATCATCGAAGGGGCATTGCGGCATTCGTAGCCCGACCACTCCAACCCTTTGACGTGGATAGCAAATCGCTCAGAGCCGTTGCCCGTTTTTTCCGCGGCAATCTTGACGCCTTCGGCCAACAGGTCGCCGATTCCTTCTCGTGCGGCAATTTTATTTAGCAGGTAATTGACGGCATCCAGATCCGAAAAATCGATCTCTCTGCCGATTTCGTCACAGGTTAAAATCCCTTTCTGAAAACATTCGATGGCCCATCCAATAACGACACCGGCGGAGATGGTATCGATACCCAGCTCATCGCATAAATAATTGGCATAAGCCACCTCCTCAATGGTCTTTAAAACACAATTTCCACCAAATAAAGCAATGGTCTCATATTCGGGTCCCTCCACATAGGCCGATCCCAGCGATGTTTGGGTGTGCCCGTACTTTCCGCAGGGGGTGGGACAGCCAAAGCACCCCTTGTCTGTTATTTTAAGCCGCTCAAGGATCGCTTTGCCGTTGATATTTTTATAATGCTCAGCATAGGAGGTTTGAAAATTACGGGTGCGAAATACACCGACTTCATTCGTCCAGTTCGTTATGCCGGCCGTGCCCTCCGGCGTCCACCCCTCAAAACCGGGTTTGGCCTTGACCTTTTGGTAGGCTTCTTTGCCTTTTGCATACGCCTCTTTCAGATCGGCAACCGGTATACTTACGGTGCCTTTCACCGCGATGGCTTTTAAATTTTTACTTCCCATCACGGCCCCGACACCGGTCCTTCCGGCCTGACGTCCGAAATCATGGGAAATACAGGCGTATCGCACAAGGTTTTCTCCGGCCGGTCCGATGGTGATAATCTGATAATCATCTCCCAGATGATCTTTAAAATTTTTCTCGGCCGTCATCGAACCCTGCCGCCGGTATTCTGTCGCCGGCCGAATCTCAACCGTGTCGTCATTGATGAACAAATAACTGGGGCGCTCCGCCTTGCCGGTAATCACCAGTACATCATAGCCGGCATATTTCATTTGCGGGCCGAAATGCCCGCCCATATTGCTGTCGGCATAGCCGCCGGTGGCCGGGGATTTGGTGCCGAAATGGGTTTTGCCGCCGGCCGGCAGAAAATGACCGGTGAGTGGGCCGGTAGCGGCGATCAGCATATTCTCCGGATCAAATGCCCCGATACCAGGGGGAATCTCATCATACAACATTTTAGCCACAAAACCTCTGCCACCAATGAAGTTTGCCGCCAGCGACTCGGACAGCGGCTCCTTACGGATTATCCCTTCAGTCAAATCGACGCGTAAAATAGTACCTGCATAGCCATACATAATCCAACACCTCGAATTTTTGTAAAATTTTAAAAATATATGGAATTTTAAAAAACATGAGCTCTTGCCGCTATCATGGAATCATGGAGTGGTGGTATACTGAAATGCTGGTTTTTAAAAAGGATGTTATCCATTTTAAACCAAACCTCTTTTAGTCCGGTGTGCACGGTCTAGGCTACCTCACTTTCTTGCCCTTCAACCAATACAATCGCATTTCGCGGGCATGTTCGCGCGCACTCCCCGCAGAGAGTACATTTTACCGGAATATCAGAATTTTTTTGCTCAAACATCACATGTTGCGGACATACCTCGACACATATCAAACAACCCGTGCATCCATCCGGATCCACGAGAAAAGCGCCGTCTTTAAGATGAATAGCATTCTCCGGGCAGTTGTCAGCGCACTCGCCGCACTGGTCGCAAAGGTGGATACGGTAATCGCCCGGAGCAGGAAAACGTGCTTCAATATGCAGCAACGATTTGGATGGATTGACTTCCTGAAAATTTTCAATGGCACATGCCAGCCGGCAGGTGCTGCAGCCGGAACAATTTTCATGTATCGCTCTTAATTCCACAGATTTTTAACTCCCATCTTTAAACGATTGAATAGTGTTAATTTCATATTAAATACTCGATTCCCCGATAAATCGGGATTTCCGCTATGCTCCAACCGGCTAGGCCCGTCCGGGTTGGGTACTATTGCGTTAACTTATTGAAAAAGGGGCTTAATGTCCGCGATCTCTGCGCCATTGCTTCGCCATGCGATCCATTTCTCTGATAATTTCGGTTGGCAACGGCTCGGTATTGAGATCCATCAGTTTTCGGGTTTTTTCCCGCAATCGTTCTGTAAAATGAACTGATCCCTGTTTGAGCCACTCCTCATAATTGGTGCGGTCGAACAGATCTGAATACCACACATCGCGGAAATGCCGCATGGTATGCTCCTCTTCCAGGTAATTTCCACCGGGGCCGACACGATCAATCAGATCGAGAGACAGCGTTTCATCATTGACAACAATACCACGCATGTATTGATTAACCATAGAGAGTATTTCATTGACCAACACCAGGTAGTTTGGTGAGATGACCGCTGAGTGGTCGAGTAAACCAAGGTCGTGGACCAGATTGGCACCACTGAGTGCAGAACTCAAACAGGAGAGGGTCGCTTCGATAACGGCTTGGGGGTCGTCATGGAACTTGGCGTCGGAGCAGCCGGCCGTACCAAAAAAAGGCAGATGGTAATGCTGTGCCATTTGGGCCATAGCGGCGGTCATCAAGCTCATCTCAGGCGCACCATAGGAAAAAATTGCGGTGGCCATATCCATGATCGTTGTAAATGCGCCATAAATTACAGGTGCACCCGGCCGAACAAGCTGTGCAACCACTAGACCACTAAGCGATTCAGCACTTCCCTGCACGATTGTGCCTGCGAAGGTTGCCGGGGAGGTGGCACCGGTTTGAAGCCCTGGAAATAAAACTTGCGGAATGCCTTTTTCAGCACAGAATATAACCTTCTCCAACGTATCATCGTCATACCACAGGGGTGAAATCGCAGAAGAAATTGATGCGATGGTTGGTGCCTGCCTGAAGCGTTCCTCACTGCCTGCGATCAATACAGCCATATCATAAATTGCGCGAACGCTGTTAGGATCCTTACAACAAAAAAACAGTGGTTTTTCACAGTAGGTCAGCGCCTGTTTTGCAGTTACCCGGTCGGCAATCTCGGCCGGTACATCAGCGGCAAGACCCAGGGTCATTGACCAGGAGTAGTTGGTCAAAGCGTTTGAGATCGTAGCGGTAACACGGCAATCCTCGCTGGTGAATCGGCGGCGCCCACCCGTGATGGGGTTCAAATAGTCAACAGCATCCAGACCGGCCCCAAACCAGCTTTTGTTATCCTCCAAAAAGATTGCCGGCTCACCATTTCGCTTGCCCAATGCAAAGCGGGACGGCGTTGCGTGTATCGCCTCCCCGACCATCTGTGCAGGGATGCGTACCCGGTTCCCGTTCACATTGGCACCAGCACCGTCCAGCAATTCCAAGGCCTTAAGATGTGTAACCCGGATGCCTGTACGCTCCAAAACCTCCATCGTCGCCAAATGTATTTGCTCAATCTGGGCCGTACTGAACACATTCAAAGTAGGCCTGCTGCGCAGCTTGCGACAGTTTGTTATCATTTTCTGCGTTTACCTCTCCGGGTTTTATAGCTATGACCATAATCTAAGCATTCGATAGTTTTTGTGCCTTTTTGCGGCCATATCAAATTTGTTTCAAAAGAGTCTATGCTCACTGGTGCATGTCAAATGTTATTCCCCTGTATGGAGTTACTGCATCCAAAATATCCAGTGAAGGCAATATAAAATGATTAACGCGACGTTGAAAGAGCTTTACGTGTTCTGAAATTACTTTTAGCGCTTCGATGTCATGGCCCTTCTTGAAGAGCTCGATTAACGACTGGTGATCCCTGATCGACAGCTCGGCGTGAGACTGCATATCATATGACGATAAATCTTTGCTGAAGCACATATAGGCCAGACGCTGGGATTGATTTTGCAAATTGTCCAGATAAGAGAACAAATATTCATTATCCGTGGCTTTGTAAATGATGCGGTGAAACCGACTGTTTAACAACGTCACGTGCAAAAATTTCTTTTTGAGCCAGGCTTCCCCTAAATTCGCATTTATCCGTTGGAGATCTTCAATTTGATTCCGTCGAATTCGGTTAGCTGCCAGGGCCACTGCCGATCGCTCCAAAATCAGCATGGTTTCGAACAGATCCTTGATGCTGTGTAAAGTGATATCCCGCACAAAAAACCCCCGCCCGCGAACCACTCCAACGAGATTTTCGGCATTTAAACGGAACAGCGCTTCCCTGATGGGCGTGCGGCCGATAGAAAGCTTTTTGGCCAGCCATTCCTCATCAACCCGATCCATAGGTCCCAGCCTTAAAGTAACAATAAACTCTTTTATTTTTTGATAGGCAACTTCATTGAGTGGCAGGGACTTGATTCGATTCTTTTTTTTCGACATAGGTTTATAAGTGATGGTATTTTTATAAAGGCCAATAAAATATTAACAATATATTGTCAATATATTTCTTCATAGTATCGCTGATAATTTTTCAGGTCTAAAATTTTTTAACTTTTCAGAGCCTTATTAGCAGGCTGCTAAATAGAAGGCCTTTTTACGAGGTACATTAAAATCAATTTGTCCTTGACAGAACAATCTTGTTTTTTTATGTTGGAAACAATTTAATTTCTATTAATAACTATAAAATCTGAATCAAATTTTATATTTCAGATGGAAAGGAGGTGTTCCGTTTTTCAATTATCTTTGTAGCCCGTTGTAATTTATATTATATATAATTTAACTAGATGTATTTTTGCCCGCCCTAAGGATACAAAGAAACAAAATCATGAAAGGAGATTGAAATGAAACCAAAAGAAACAATTCACCCGGCTATTCCCGAAATTAAAGACGATTTGGACAAGGGGAAGCTCACGCGCCGCGATTTTCTGAGATATGCAACTTTGCTGGGAATGTCTGCGGCTGCAGCCAGCCAAATGATAGGACTGACGTGGCCTAAAAAAGTGTTTGCTGCCCAGCCCAAACGCGGCGGAACCCTACGTATAGCGGCACCTGTTCAAAAAGTCACCCACCCGGCCCAGTTTTCATGGCTGACCCCCTCAAATCAGATGCGTCAGGTGGGCGAATACCTTACCTTAACCGATGGGCAAAACATCACGCACCCCTATCTTCTGAAAAACTGGGAGGCCAGTACCGATCTGAAAACATGGACCTTGAACCTCAGAGAGGGCATCAAATTCAACAACGGAGATCACTTTACGGCCGACGACGTGGTTTTTACCATGAACCAGTGGTTGAACAAGGATGTCGGCTCATCGATACTGGGTCTGATGGCGTACCTTGACCCCACCGGAATCGAAAAAGTAAATAATTACCAGGTCAAGCTGAATCTCAAAAGGGCGGAACTGGCCGTTCCGGAGCATCTGTTCCACTATCCGGCCTTGATTTTGAATCACAAAACCTTTGAGGGAGATTTTGTCAAAAGACCCCACGGTACGGGCCCATACACCCTTGAAGAACATCTGGTGGGCGAACGCTGCGTGCTCAAACGGCGTAACGATTACTGGCAGAAAGGTACTGACGGCCAACCACTGCCCTATATGGACGGCATGCTGGTCACCGACATGGGGCAGGAAATGGCTCCCCAAATTGCCGCCTTGCAAGAAGGCGAAGTAGACTTCCTCGATCTGGCAGATGCCGGCGGAACAGAGGTTTACCAGGCGTTAAAAGATAATACCGACATCTCTATCCAGCCTGTCGCGACAGCCGCGACCTATGTCCTGCGTATGCGTGTCGATATGAAACCGTGGAATGACAACAAAGTGAGAACGGCCTTAAAACTTTGCCAGCATCACGAAAAGTTGCTGGCCCTGGCGTATTTCGGCCAAGGCCTCCAGGGACAGGATTTCCATGTCTATCCCCTGCATCCTGAATACTGCGAGAAGCCGGTGCCCAAGTATGACCCCAAACGGGCCAAACAACTTTTAAAAGAGGCCGGTTATCCCAATGGCCTGGATGTCAACCTGGCTTTCGGTTCAGGGTGGCCGCCTATTGTACGCTACGCGGAGATACTCAAACAGGATGCCGCGCCCGCAGGTTTCAGAATTAGCCTCAATACCATGCCCAACAGCCAATTCTGGGGCAAGTGGACCGAAGTCGATCTCGGCATCACCCCCTGGATGCACCGTCCATTAGGAACTATGGTGCTGAATCTGGCGTTCACCGCTGATGATACAGGCAAACCAGTGCCATGGAACGAAACACGCTGGGTAGACGACGAATTTTCAAAGTTGTTAAAGCAGGCCAACGGGACGCTGAATGTGGATGAGCGCCGCAAGATTTTCTGCAAACTCGAGGAAATTCAGCAGACCCGGGGATCTATCGGGATTCCTTTCTGGCGAAACCAATGGATGATAACCAGAAAAAACCTCAAAGATGTCAAGGGGCATCCAAGTCTCTATATGCTTTTTAATAAAGTATGGCTTGATGTTTAGGGGAGATCTTGAACTCGGCTAAACCATTGCAGAGTCGCTAAAACTCTTTGATCAGATGCTCCGGGGGATTCCGGCACCAGTTGCCGGGATCCTTCCATAAGGGATAAGGGAAGCCTCGTAAAGGCAGTTTAAATATGCTAAAATTTATTTTAAGACGATTTTTCTTGCTCCTGCTAACCATGCTATTGGTTTCAATGGCCGTATTTCTGATCACTGAATCTTCGCCGGGAAATGTGGCTCGCAATGTTTTGGGTGCTTTTGTCACCCCGGAACAGGAAGCCTCCTTTCTGGCGCAGGTGGGACTCGACAAACCTGTTTACACCCGTTACCTTTATTGGCTCCTTGGCAGTGACTGGTTGGCATCAAAAAAAGTGGGATTGCCTTTAAAAAAAATCACAACCAAGGACGGCTTTGATGAATGGTGGGCTGTCAGGGAAGATGGCGCTCTCATCCGGTGGAGACTTGAAGGAGAAGATTTGGTTGCCGTCGTCCGACTTCCTTCGGTCAACATTATCACTGAATATAAAAATAATGAACGGTGGCGGACCGATGAGAAAGGCAAGAGCGTTTTCACGGGCACTGATGACAAAAACCATGTGGTCTTGTGGGAAAAGGGTACGGACCGGAAGGTTTGGACTTTTGTCATCGGCACCGGATGGATGGAAACCTCGGGTGGGCCGGTAGAGTATACACCACTGAAAAAGGGATTCATCCGGGGTGATCCTGGCGTTTCGTTTCGAACAGGCCGCAATGTAAACAAGAGTATCTTTATTCGCTTACGCAACTCTTTGGTCTTGGCCGGCACCGCCTTTGTCATTGTCATGCCCCTGGCCCTGTTCCTCGGTCTGCTCGCAGGATTGAAGGAGGGAAGCATTCGTGATCGTGTGCTTTCTATCGGCGGCATGATGTTTACGGTAACTCCGGAGTTTGCCACCGGGATCTTTCTAATCCTCATCATGTCCGTATGGCTGGGACTTGTTCCCGGTGCTGCGGTTTTCGGCGAGAAAGCCCCGTGGCAAAGGCCCGACATGCTCATCCTGCCGGTATTGACTCTTACCCTTATCGAACTGGGCTATGTTCTTCGGATCACCCGGGCCAGCATGGTGGAGGTGATGAAGTCCCCGTACATCCGCACCGCTTATCTAAAAGGATTACCGTACTGGCGAATCGTGTTCAAGCATGCAGTGAGAAACGCCTTAATGGCGCCGGTTACAGTCATCATGCTCCACGTCAACTGGCTGATGGGCGGGATCGTGATCGTCGAGGTAGTCTTTGGCTATCCTGGTCTGGGCAAATACCTGCTCGATTCAGCCCTGTACAAAGACGTCAACGCTCTGGAAGCCGGGGCCATGATTCTGGTGACAATTGCCGTGGTGACCCAACTTTTTGCGGATATTATTTATACATTCTTGAATCCAAGAATCCGATATGCATAGTATCATATTTTTAGAGTTTGAATTTATTTCGAGCTTCGAATTTCCGTTTTATCCGGTTAAGGAGTAAAAAATGGCAACCGCTCTGCTCACGACTGAAGCGAAACCTGGATTTCTCAAACGCATGTGGTCGGGGCTTTCCATCCTATTTGCATCCAAAATTGCGGTAGCTGGACTCGTACTTGTCCTATTCTGGGTAATTGTAGCGATTTTTGCCCCTTTTTTTACCTCTTACACACCATTGGAGCAGGACTGGAAGGCGCCAAATCAGGGGCCCTCCCGTGCACATATTCTCGGCACGGACGAACTTGGGCGAGATTTATGGTCCCGCATGATATATGGCGCACGAGTGGTCCTAGTCATCCTTCCTATTACGGAAGATTTTTGGTTACCCGGAGGAACCGCGATTTGGGGCGTAATTGTTGCGCTGATAATAGGATCGACATTAGGCTTGTTGGGCGGGTACCACGGCGGATGGACTGACGAACTCATCATGCGCCTTTTGGACGCCATGATGGCGGTTCCTATCATCCTGCTTTATATGATCATCAT
>JAJRVC010000370.1 GCA_024277475.1 Deltaproteobacteria bacterium | reverse complement strand
GAAGAAATCGAAAACGAATTGGGGCGGGTCACTGCCAAAGATCTCGCCCCCAAATATGTTCATCTGTTTTTGTTGGATAATTTAAGGTGACATGGCCGCAAAAAGGCATAAAAAGCACAAAAGTAAAGAATCCAGGCTCAAAGGATCAGGTTTTCGATGTTAGAATAAAATTTTATACTTTATAATTTTAAAATGTTATGAGATCAAAATCTGAGAATTTTGACTTTTTACGAGATTGTCAAAGGTGGAGGATAAAATGAATAGAAAAGCAATTTTCATGGGTGTCATGCTGGCTTTTTTTATTGTTTGTCCCCATATTTCATATGCGGTAGACATCTTAAATCTGGCTGATCAGTCGACGCTTAGGTGTTCGGGTGGGGTTGTTGCCACGGGAGATTCAGATAGGTCGGTTTTAGAAAAATGCGGCGAACCGCTGGAAGTGCAGTCCAAGCAGGATTATGGTCCTATCTGGATATATAATATCGGTCAGAGCAGATTTATGTACTACCTCGCATTCCAATTTGGGAAATTACAGCGTATTGTCAGCGCCCCTTGCAGTGTTGATGATTACGAATGCTATGATTTAAGATAATTTGCAAGCCGGCGGATCGTTTGCCATCCGCTTACGTCCCGTTATCATCAAACCTGTTTTTTAACTGATGGAAATAATAATGCATTTGTATGCGGCAGAAACCTCGCGGCACTGAAACGGTTCATGAAATCCTGGTTGACGTTTAACTCCAGGTAGGTGATGCGGTCACGGATGGCGTCGATCTATTTCAGAAAATCAACCGAAGTGAGCGCCAGGGCCGCTCCACCAAGAGAGCTGTTACCCAGCGGTTTGTAACTGTCCAGGGGGAGGTCCGGTAGCATGCCGATGGTGATGGCCGCGCGTGGGTCGATGAAGGAACCGAAGGTTCCACAGACAAAAAATGAATTTAGATCCTTCAGTGTTAACCCCACTGAAGTGGTAATCGTCTCTAAAATCGTGTACATTGCAGCTTTGGATCGAATGAGGCTGTCAAGGTCCGCCTGGCTGATGGTCAGATCCGATCCGGTGGCTGATTTGTCGGCCGGGACGATCACCAGATGTGCAAGACCGTCAATTCGTTTGAGATAATTGCGACACTTTGCCGGAACAAATTTCCCACGAATGTCAATCATTTCCGACAGAAAAAGCGCGGCGGCCAGATCGATGATACCGGAACCGCAGATACCTTTAGGCGGTTCCTCGTCAAGGGTATGAAGATCGAACTCATGCGTATCCGGATTGATTGCAATCCGATCCACCACACCCGGTCCCGCCAGCATGCCCATTTTCGTCACCCCGCCTTCCAGGGCCGGGCCGGCGGCTCCGGCGCAGGCGATCAGCCAGTCTTCGTTACCCACGACAACCTCGGCATTTGTTCCTACGTCAACCAAAATAGCCGGTTCCGACAGCCTGTGGAGACCCG
This sequence comes from Deltaproteobacteria bacterium, assembly GCA_024277475.1. The sequence goes on along the minus strand of JAJRVC010000370.1, from coordinate 5,937 downwards.
CAAAGAAAATGCCGGCAATCAGGTCACCACCGAAATAACTGCCGACATTCGGAAAAATGAAGACCCTGGCCCCGGCGTTCACCTGGATGCCAAGTTCTGCGGCTTTTAAAATTTCAGGTTTGTTGATCACCGGTATATATGGCTCCCGGATAATCCAGCGGGGATCCGTCGCCATGAACAAATGGGTCATGGTCGTGTTTCCGGCCATAGCGATAGTATAGATGTCCTGTGGTTGAAGCCGGCATGACCGGCACAGATCTTGAACAGTCTGGTTCAGTGCGGTAATGATAAGCTCATTGAGCCGTTGTAACCCGCCGGAGGTCCCCGCAAAATGAATGCGGGCCAGAATATCAGGCCCGACAGCCAACTGGGGGTTGTCAAACCCGGATTCGCCCAACGTGCGGCCATCGGACAGGTCCAAAAGTCGCAAGACAACTCTGGTAGTGCCCAGATCGACAGCAAGACCGGCAAACGGGCGGGGATCATCGACCCCGGCCATTCCAGTCACCAACCAGCGGTGACGATCTTTAAAAAGAAAGCATCGAACGCTGTATTCCCATTTCCGCAGCAGATCCGGCAGCGTTTTTAGCAGATCAAGGTCAAGATGAACGGCATCGGTTTGGAGGTCGGTTTTTAAAGCTGAAACAAGACGGTCGGTGTCTGCAGTGTTGTCCTGTAGCGTTGGTTTTGCAAGCGTAACCGTTCGAAGCCAGGGAGATTCAGTCTTGTTCATTTGCTGACTGCCCGTTGTTTGTTGTTCGTTGTCTGTTGTAGAAATATACAATTAATTAATAGAATACCAAGGGCAACAAACAAAGAACATCTCGTGTGAAAGTACATTAAGCCGCTTTGGCAACTGGGTTCGCAAGAAACACCGTCTGGCCGGAACAGTGAATTTTTCGATGTTCGACGTTCATTAGTTTCTTTTCCGATTAAACTAGCCGCTCCGGTGACCAAAGGCTGGGTTGAACACTGACACCTAATTAAATAATTTTTTGCAAATCCGACACAATTCGATTCATCACCTCTCCCGCCCTGCCCATGATCAGGTAGTCACTGATTTCACCGGTTAACGGGGTTCTTTCCGGGTTGATCTCGACGATTTTAGCGCCGTTATCTTTGGCGATGATTGGAATCATGGCCGCAGGTTGAACCACGGCGGAGGTACCGATCACCAGCATCAGATCGCAATCGGTGGCCGCCTGCCTTGAGCGCCGCATGGCTTCGGCAGGGATTATTTCGCCAAAAAAGACGGCATCCGGCCGCAGAATCCCACTGCATTCACAGCGGGGTGGAATCTCGGATATATCTACTTTGCGGGTTTCATATTTTTTATTACAGTCCATGCATCGCTGCCAGGCAAAAGTACCGTGAAATTCGATCACATCGGTGTTGCCGGCCGCCTGGTGGAGCCCGTCAATATTTTGAGTAATAATGGTCTTTAACTTGTCCCGTGCTTCCAGTTCGGCCAGCCCCTTGTGGCCATCATTCGGTTTAGCCCGATCCACGATTTCTTTCATTTCTTTGACAAGGATTTTCCAGACTTTTGCCGGATCGCGCATGAGCGCATCAATATGGGCAATTTCCATAGGATCAAATTGTTCCCAGAGTCCCCCCTTTCCCCGGAATGGCGGGATTCCGCTTTCAATAGAAATACCGGCGCCTGTCAATGCCGTCACATTTCCGGCGGCAGCCAGATCTTCCGCAGCCCGTCTGATTAAATCATCCATGGTTACCTCGTTTATGTTGAATAGATGCCAAGGTGACTGAGTGTTCGGATTTCAGGTGTGCTGCAAGGACAGAAAACAGAGTTCAGAGGACAGAAAACAGATTACGGATACCGGAAATAAGATTGCATGGATAGCTTATTCCCGAAACCCAATTCTACAACTCAAACACCATGTCCCTCGTCACCCCTATACACTCGATATTAAATCCCTTTGCAGCGATCCGATCCCTGCAATCTTTGACGATTTTATCCATTTGCCGGTCGGTACGTTCCTGGTTTAAATGAAACAGGCCCAGTTTTTTTACTCCGGCTTTTTGGGCCAGATCCAGCGTATCGGTGTACAGGGAGTGTCCCCAATCGATGAATGTTTTATATTCCTGCGGCGTGTATTCAGCATCATGAAGCAGGAGGTCGGCACCACGGGCATATTCCAGATAATCACCGAAAGCCAGTCCTCCGGGATGAGTATATCCCAGTTCATTGTCGGTCAAAAATACGAAGCATTTGCCGTTTTCAGTGAACTTATATCCGCTGCCGCCGTTTGGATGGCTGAGCGCAACGGGCACAACGCTGACCGAGCCGATTTCAAACTCCATCGGGCATGCCTCCGGATAAGATAGTTGAGCGGTGATATCCGCATATTTGACCGGAAAGTTGGGAGGCGCCATGAGTTTGGACAAGATCGTCTCCACAAATTTGCTATGATACGGGCAGCGGTGCAACTGGATGCGGGTACTTTTAAAATACAGGGGTTTGAAAAATGGAAAGCCCATCAAGTGGTCCCAATGGGCATGGGTAAAAAGAAAATTGAGATCGCGGCATTTTTCTTCAGCCAGTTGGTTACCGAGTCTTCGAATACCGGTGCCGGCGTCAACAATGATAATGTCTCCGCTTTTCGTCCTAATTTCCAAGCAGGTTGTGTCACCTCCGTATTTTAAATATTCTTTGCCTGAAACCGGTATGGATCCTCTGGAGCCCCAGATTTTTATTATCATGTTTATCCTTTGATTCACCACGGATAGCAAACTTGCGTGCGGAACTGCAGTTTGCGGAATTACTAAACTACAAACTACAAATAAATCTGAATGACAAAAACTATATTAATCTGTTGCTTCCGGATGCAATTCGTTTTTTGGCAACTGGTCTAGATACCATTCCATGGGGTCCAGGAGGGTAAATCCCAGATTCTTCAGTTTTTTCTTTACGCGAGCGACATTCTGGGTCAAAAGGTAGGTAAAAACGGCACGTTTATTTTCATCCCAATATCTGGCAACCAGAACACTGCCAAAGGAGATGTTTTCTGCGGTGACCACATCCACAATTTTTTTCAGTTGGCCGATTTTTTCTTCCACCAGAATACATAGAAGTGTACCGGGTTCGCCGATACCCAGCACATTGATGAAAGCCCTCAGTAAATCGCGGACAGATATAATCCCCTTGAGTCTATGGTCGTCATCGACCACAGGCAATGCGCCGACTTTTGAATTTTGGATCAGCAGCAGCGCATCCTGAATGGTATAGGTCGGAGAAACCGATATGGGATCTTTTGTCATAATATCTTTGACTTTAAATTTTGAGACCCTTTCCTTTTCTTTTTCGCTGCAGTGCTCCGTAAGGGAATTGTAGGGCAGTGCACTCCTGATATCCCTGTCCGTAATAATGCCGATGAGTTGCCGGTCTTTGTCGATAATCGGAAGGTGGCGAATATCGTTTTTCGCCAACAGTTCCTGAGCATCAAAAATTTTTGCTTCTTGATCTACCGTGATGACTTTGCGGGTCATGGATCTGGAGACGAACATATTTTCCTCCTAGGCCGGATAAGCCGGAAATGCGAAGCACGAAATACGAAACAATACCAAAATACAAATTCCCCAATATTCAAAACTTTGTGGACTTACTTGATTATCCAACTATTTGCCAATTTAGCCGGGATTACGCATTTAACAAGATTTCCAGGTGGTTTTTTGCTAGTTCCGGAAGCCGCTTTATCGAGTAGCCTCCCTCCAGGATGGATATGACTCTTCCCTCTGAATAACGTTTGGCCAATTCAACAATCTTTTGCATAATCCATGAAAAACCTTCGGTTGATAATTGCATATCGGCCATTTCGTCGTCTATGTGAGCATCAAAGCCGGCAGAGACAAGAATGACTTCCGGTTTGAATTCGTCAAATGCCGGAAGCAGATCTCTTTTGATCAGGCGTTTATACTCGTCGTCCCCCTGGCCCGGCAATACCGGTGAGTTTTTAGTGTAACCCTGTCCGAAATTTTTGCCGTTTTCAAATTCACGGCCGGTTCCGGGGTAAGCAAAAGAAGGATGCTCGTGGATAGAATAGTAGAAAACCGTCGGGTCATTTTCGAAGATGTGCTGGGTTCCGTTGCCGTGATGAACATCGAAATCAACAATGCCCACACGCTGGATGCCCCACTGGTTTTGCAGGTAACGGGCTGCTATGGCCACGTTGTTGAAGTAACAGAATCCCATGGCACTGCTAACTTCGGCATGATGCCCTGGAGGTCTGACCGCACAGAAGGCGTTGTTCAGTTTACCTTCCATTACCCGACCGACAACATCCAGAATACCGCCGACAGCGAGTAATGAGGTTGCATAAGTGTCACAACACATCTGGTTGTCCGGGCTGTCAAAAATATTCTTGCCGGAGCAGCAGGCCGCTTCAAAACGCCGGATATAGGACCCATCATGAACCAATTCGATCCATTTCACATCCGCCGGACTGCCTTCTATCAAAATAAGCCTGGGAAGCAGCCCGGCTTCCTTAATGCCTTGATAGATAGAGGCAAGCCTGTCCGGAACCTCCGGATGGTAGTGACCGGTTTTATGCAGCTGATACCTTTTATCGTATAAAAAACCTGTTTTATTCATGACGTCGCGGCTCGCAATCCCTCAACATCAAATCACAAAGTGTATCGCGCTGTTTAGGCGTTTAGCTGTGCCAAATGATATTTTTCTGTCGATGTTAATCGCGTTGTGGTTTTTGAGACATTTTTACCTCAGATTTTTTGGAATTACAACTACTCGGGAGAAATGTAGTATCCCATCAATGCTTTTCTGGTATAACCTGGACAGATCTATCCCGAAATGTAAACGCTATGTTCCATGCCTCTATGCCACGATCTTATCAAAGATTTTAAAAGCGGCCTGAACAGACGGGCAGTCTTCGGGCATTTCGATGGTTGGACGACCATTAAAGTCGAATTCATATATGGTCCGGTCTTCGGGTACCGTTCCGGCCAGTTCGAGTCCGCCTGCCTTGATCATCTGCAACGCCTGGTCCGATGGTGCTTCTCTGATCTGATTGATCACCGCATAACTTTTACCGACACCAATGTTTAGCCTTCTGGCGAGATCGTCAATCCTTATGGCGGCCTGAAGTCCGCGCCGGGAAGAATCCGACACGATCAAGAGAATGTCCACATTTTTGGTGGTCAATCGACTGATATGTTCCATGCCGGCCTCGTTGTCCATGACGATAAATGGATAATTGCCGGCAAGCCGATCCATAAATCCGGCCAACAGGGTATTGGCGGCACAATAGCAACCAGCTCCCTCGGGTTGCCCCATAACGACCAGATCAAATCCAGGTGCTTCCACCACGGCCTCTTCAATCTTCATTTCCATAAATATGTCTTTGGTCATGCCGCCGGGGACGACGCCTTTTTTCATTTCTTCCCGGGCGTTGCCGAGGGTGTCTTTGATTTTGAGGCCGAGGACTTCATTGAAATTCGCATTGCAATCGGCATCCACTGCCAGAATAGGAGTTTTGTTTTCCCTGACCAGGTATTTGATCAGCAGACCGGCCATGGTGGTTTTCCCGCTGCCACCCTTGCCGGCCAGAGCGATTGTATATGGCATTGTTGTTGTTTTCCTTTCTATTAGGGTCTTATGATGGATCCTTAATATAATGTATATGTGTCGAAATTTCTACAATTTTGTTTCAAAAGGATGGTTCGCTTCGCTCTGTAACCCCCATAGTTGCATAAACAACATGGCAAAGGATGGCTAATGGTCTGTTATTATATCAGATATCATAGTGAAGATAACATTTTCCGGATAGCCCCCCCCTGGTGAATTCATCCGACTTCGCTTTTCGAGCTACGCCGGGACAAGAAGGATGGGGTCTATTTTGCCATGTTGTTTACCCTGCGGGAAAGCCGGAGAACTTCAGATCCTGTGTTGTCAAGGATTCG
>JAJRVC010000369.1 GCA_024277475.1 Deltaproteobacteria bacterium | reverse complement strand
GCTTTTTGGTGTTTAAAGCCGACAAAATTAAGCTGGTGCGGACCTGTTTGGCTCGAATGCCAGATCTGATATAAGTCCGGGTCAATTCCCATGGACCAGCCCAGCACCAGCGCATCAAAATCCAGCTTATTGACCCGTTCCTGGATAAACACCGACCACTCCAGAAGGTCCGTACGAATATCAATACCGATCTGTTTCCAGGCATCCTGGGCAATAGCCAGAATTGCCCTGCGGATGTCATTGCCGCTGTTGGTTATGAGGGTAAACTGAAACCGCTGTCCGTTTTTTTCAAGCCAGCCCTCCTGGTTGCGTTTCCAGCCGGCCTCAGCCAGCAGTTTTAAAGCTCCCTGGGGGTCATAGGGTATCGGTTTGATATCATGATTATAATAATCGGTTTGTTTAACAAAAGGGCCGGTGATACGCTCGCCCTGGTTATAGAGCACATACCGGATAATTTTGTTGGCATCGATTGCCATGCTTAACGCCCGGCGCACCCGCCGGTCATTGAAAGGCTCACGGCGCATGTTGTAGCCGATGTATGTGTAGCCGAAGGAGGTTCCGGAAAAGCTCTGAAAACGGGGATCCGCCTTAAAACGCTTCACCTGATGGGGCTGAACACCGTAGCTGTCAAGGGTTCCGGCGTAAAATTCCATTTCCTGGGTCAAAAGATCGGGTATGACCCTAAATACATATTTTTTATAGTTGGGTGGCCCCTCCCAGTAGTCGTCGAAGCGGTTCAGGATGATATACTGATCAGATTTCCATTCACGAAATGCAAATGGCCCGCACCCGATGGGATTACGGTTAAATGAGCTCTGTCGCATGGAAAATGTTGCCGGATCCATGCCGCGGCGCAACGCTTCTTTTTTGAGTGCTTCGGCGTTGAGCAGGTGTTCGGGTAAGATTCCCATGGCCCAGGTTCCGATTGCCGGTGAGTAAAGCCTCTTGTAGACAATGCGGACCGTGAGCGGATCGATCGCTTCAACGGATTTTACCGGCTCATAATCCGATATGCGAGGCGAAAGGTTAGCAGGATTCAAAATTGCTTCATAGGTAAATTTGACGTCGTGGGCATCAAATTTGTGGCCGTCGTGAAAAGTGACGTTCGGTCGCAGATAAAAATCGATTACGGGGTTGTGTTCAACCGCCGGAAGCAGTTCATCGGCCAGGGCAGCCAGTTGATCCTTATCAATTCGGGGAAGTACGGTCAGATATCTCTTGCCCTCAAAAGTTTTAAAATAATTTTTGCCCAATAGTTGGGCGAGATTGTCAAAAAGATCCTGATCTACCTGATCCAGGAGCAGTTTGACTCTGGGGGGTGCGGACACATTAATTTTGACATCCCTTTTGTTCCGGCTGTCCTTGGGATCTTGAATCTGCCTGATGATCGTAAAGTCTGCTGAATCAATAACAGATATTTTTTTAATATTAGCCAGGGTTTTTTTGAGTTTTAAAGGAGTCAGGGTGTCTTTTTTTCCGGCATCTTGAAGAAAATCGATAAGTGTTTGGACATCCAGATGGCCCCTGTTCGGTATTACCGCTGATTCATTGACAAAGAAGTATGCTTCTTCATAAATTTTCCAGGAAGTTGCCAATCGTCCCCTGAACCGCAAATTTTCATCCCGATCAATGAGTCCCTCGAATACTTTGGATTCTATTTCACTGCTGGCAGACTCCGCTGAAAGAATCGGGTTTAAAATAGTGGCATCGCCGATGGATCCGTTAATGTATTCATGGAGACGGTCGGGGTTGCCCCTGGCCTGTTGATCATAGGTAGGTACCCAGAAATACGCCTGTACCAGGATCAGGGCCAGTATCAAGGGTGCAAATATGAGAACCCGTCGTGTCGTCATTTCTATTCCTTCATATGGATTAACGCGGGTTCGTCGGTTCGCGGATCGTTATGAGCCATAAAAAACCCCTTTGAATATGAATGGATTTGACCTATACTGCTGCCTGGGCGCCATTTAATGCTGAGTATTCTAAAGAATGGTTCCGATTTTGTAAACACTATTTTTTTATGAATACAGACAGTCGTATGAGCGGTCAAATCACCCTTTCAATCCGGCCCTTCATATTCTTGCCGGCTGTGGTTGTGTGGGCCACTCCGGATTGCGTGCTGATTCCCGGTACCTGCTGGTTTTAAGACGGCGGATCAATGAATGGCGTTAATGACAGCATGAAACAGACCGGGCTTCCGTTAATGGTTGAATAATTTTGATTGCAGATTGTGATCTGCCTGCGGCGGATTAAAAACACAGAGGAGAGCGATTCATTCAATATCCAATAGTCAATTTTCCGATAAAGCAGGGATTTATGCTTCGTTACAACCGACTCGTCCGGATTAGTGCTTGAGTGAGGGGATGATCCATGGAAAATTTGCTAAATTGGGGAATTGAAATTGGTGAAAAGGATGAAAACTGAATGATATTCTGAGTCTGAAAAATCCGGAAAGGAGAGAAAAATTTTGGCTAACGGTTACGATACCCATAGAAAAACAATCGGATATATTTTGTGGGTTTTTGGATTTACAGGATCCCACCGGTTTTATTACGGAAAACCCTTATCCGGCACTGTTTACTTTTTTACCCTCGGACTGTTTTTTATCGGTTGGATCGTGGATTTTTTTCTGATCCCATCCATGGACCGTAAAGCGGATTTAAGATTTAAGGCCGGAAAGATCGACTATAACATTGCCTGGATTCTGTTGACATTTTTAGGGCTTTTCGGAGTTCATCGGATGTATATGGGGAAATGGATCAGCGGCATTCTGTATCTGTTAACCGGCGGGTTGCTGGGGATCGGGTTTATTTACGATTTTTGGACTTTGAATGATCAGATTACCCTGATAAATGCATCCGGCTAATATTTTATGCGGATGTATCGGGCGGTATATCTCTCATTGTATTTTTTCTCCGTCTTTTCCTGAGCGCTCATATAATACTTTTTCCGGTTTGAATTTACAACAGACTGTATATGAATTTTGCATAGATATCTTTGTCAAACTTGCCGGAATTGACTTCTTTTTGTATTAAATACAATGCCTTATATGGTATCATGGAGTCTCTGTAGGGTCTGTCGTCATTTGTTAATGCCTCGAAACAATCTAATATGCTTATTATTTGTGCAATTTCAGAAATTTGTGTTAGTCCGCTCGGATACCCGCTGCCATCCAATTTCTCATGGTGCTGTAATGCGGTAAGTTTTACTTCCGGGTTTGAAAATTTGCAGTGCTTTAATAAATTGTAACCCTGAACCGGATGAGATTTAATTTTGGCAAAGTCCTCATCATTTAATTTCCGTGGTGCAGTTAGAATATCCTGGTCGGTTTTTGTTTTACCGACATCATGCAGCAGTGCACATAATCCCAACAGTTTTGTTTTGGTTTTATTATATCTTCGGGAAATGGCATACCGAATAGCCAGTGCCATTACATTGACTGAATGCAATGCCGTCGTATAATCTTTATCAGACATGCGCCAGAAATTTTTAATAACCTCAGAATCTTTGGTATATTCCCCTACGATGATATTCACGGTATTTGACAACCCTTCCAGCACGCCGCTTGAGGGTTCCGAGAACATCTCGTCAACCAGGTTTACCACCGTCGTTTTGACATTTTCCAGATTATTTGACTTTATGTCATCTCGAAGCTTATTATTAAAAGCCTTTTGTACATCCCTCATGCCGCGAGCCTTATCGGTCTTTTTTAAGTACAGTTCACGTGGGATTAGATTTTCCTTAACACGCATTTCCCTTAAATTCATGCCCGCAGGTTTATAAATACCAAACCTCTCACCGTTCGCTGTAAAATAAAGAGGAACCGTCTGATAGTGAAACAGGTTGGATCTCCGTGCTTTAATATAATTCGTTTGCATTTTATTACCCGATCCGGGGGCCAATCGAACAACACTATGTTCCGCTCAGGATTATAGAATTTTTATGGGTAGTTACCCATTATATCGGCGATTTTAAAATGTTCTTTAATTTTCAGTGTCCACAATTACCACAAAGGGATTGCCATTCAGGATGATCTTTGATGAGGGATTACGTTAGATGCTCTCGCAGAAGAGCTCATTATAATGAACTTGAAGCTCTCGACATGGATTCGTCTTTGAAACGGGGAGGGGGAGAAATGATATTCAATCCGTTTTTTTGGGCAGCAACCCCTCCTCTTCAGCCAATCCTTTAATCATCTCAGCATATTCTTCACTAACATAAATGTTTTTTATAATTTCGTCGTAGGATTTTCCCTCCTGTAACATATCAAGAATCATCTGTTCGGTTTTAAAATCATAGTTTACCTTATATAGCTTACGGTCTTTATAACCGCGCTCGATCAAGCGTGTGATATAGTTGGTCGTGTAGCTTATTTTGATAATTTCATTTTTGATTCTGAAAATTGCCAATACCAAAAGAACTGCGATGACAAAAATAATCGTAAGCAAAAGAAGAAATCCGGCTTCAACCGCCAACAACGGCAAACCGGTAAACTCTGCTATCTTGTGAATTATGATCATAATACCCCCATGTCAGACGAATTAAAACCAATCCTTAACTTAAACCAAAGCTGATATTGAAGCAAGTGCGAATGCAAAAAACACCACCAATTAAGTTTAGTGAAAAATCAACACAATTTCAACTTTTTTTAAAACCAGACTTATGAGTCGATTAGAGCGCAACTTTTCATCACTTCAGGTTAAAGTGCAGCATCTCACGAACTCCGGATCACGGAGTTCTCTTATTGACATTATAAAGGATCTTCTCTATAGGGTATTTCGAAGATTAGATAATCCCCAATCCATCAATACTTCTTTTACACTATGAACTTAAAGGGCTAAATATAGCCGGGCGGGCATTCTTAATGATATTCCAATCTATCGCAGGCGTGTGGGAGGTGGATGATCCATGTCAGTTTTTAAGAGATTCGATCACATCGGAATCGTGGTGAATGATCTGAAAAAGGCAACCCAAGCGTTGGCTCACTTTTTTGATCTCAAGTGCCAAGAACAGCTGGAAATAGAAGAGGCTGGAATTCGGATCGCCTTCTATCCTCTTGGCGTCGGGCAGATGGAGTTGATCGAATTTCAAAAACCTTTTGAAGACCTTGATCCGATAGTTACCCGGCCCGCTGCAAGTGTTCAGCATGTGGCATGGCAGGTGGTGGATTTTGACCAAACGTTGAAAGAGTTGATAGATAAAGGTCTGAAGGTAGTCGATGGTTTTCCAAGAAAAGGCGCCCACGGAAAGGTGGCTTTTTTTTATCCACCCCAAGGGCTGGATTTGATGGTAGAAATCTGTGAAACTGATTGTCATCATGCGGATTGAACTCATTTTTGTGATTTTAATAAACGGGTGGAATTTTCAATAGGGAAAAGATCTTTAACATGACCTTGAACAGGGACAGACAATTTTGGAATGAAGAAATTGAAACTCTTCCACTGGAAAAAATGAAAACACTTCAGTGGCAGAGGCTGAAAAAACAACTCCAATATAATTTTGACCATTCCGAATATTATCGTGAGGAAAAATTTCTAAAAACCGGTTTGATACCGGATGACATCCGTACCTTCGAAGATTTTCAAAAGATTCCCCTGATGACCAAAGATGAGCATCGCTGGATTCAGGAGGAATCCCTGCGGCGGTTTGGTCATCCCTATGGTTTGATTACCTGTGCACCAATAGAAAAGATTATCCGCATTAATTCCACCAGCGGCACCACCGGGCAACCCACGCTTTACACACTCACCAAACACGATATTGATGTTCTCAACGAGATGCATGCCCGCAAGTACTGGCGCACAGGGTTGAGAGCGGGTCATATCGTGTTGCAGGCCCTGTCTTTGAGCATGTTTACCGGCGGGCTTCCTCTATCGGATGGTTTGCAGGCTATGGGGCTTTGTGTGGTGCCGGTGGGGATTGAAGGCGGTACCCGGAGAGTATTGGATTTTATGGTGCTGACCAAACCGGACGTGTTGATTGCAACCCCATCTTTCGGGGAATATCTGATAGAACAGGCGCCGAAATTAATCGGCAAAGAGGCCGGAGAGCTGGGGATCCGCTGGTTTTATTGTGCCGGGGAGCCGGGGGCCGGCATTCCTTCACTAAAAAAGAAACTTCAGCAGGGATTCGGCGCAAAGGTCTTTGACCATACCGGGGGAGGGCATGCCTTTCATGGTATTTCCTGTGATACCGATCCCTATCCCGGGATGCATTTTGTTTCACCGGATCACTGTGTCCTGGAACTGGTGAATCCTGAAAGCAAAGAACCCGTTGAAATGGTTGACAGTGCTGTGGGAGAAATGGTCTTTACCTTTATCGGTTGGGAAGGCGGACCTTTCATGCGGTATGCGCTTGGCGATCTTATTCAAATTTTTACCAAGCCCTGTGCCTGCGGCTGGCCTGAAATGCGGTTTAAAATTTTAGGTCGTGCAGACGACATGCTGATCATCAAGGGTGCAAATGTCTACCCGGCAGCTTTAAAATCCGTGGTGGGTGAGTTTGCCCCCAGGACCACCGGCGCGCTCAGGATTGTATTGGACAGGCCGGGTCCCCTGGTAAAGCCTCCTTTACAAATACGGATTGAATACGGGTCGGAGACTATGAGCAGTGAGGAAAAACACACTCTGACAATGGAGCTGACAGATCATATCCGGGAAAAATTGCGGGTTAATCCAGTTATCGAGCTGGTTCCGCCTTTTTCTTTGCCGCGGGAATCCGGTAAAACCGCATTAATCGTAATACAAGAGAAATAATCAGGGGGCCCATGAAGCCGCGAAATGATCAGGACCAGGTTCTTACCTCCATTCTCCAATGCCGCTTTAAGGCAATCACCCATGAGATGGGCTATACGCTGTTAAGAACCACTCGTTCACCCATCCTCAACGAGGCCCGGGATTTTGTTACCGGAATTTACGATGCCGAAGGCAGAATGCTGGAGCAGGCGGAGTATATTCCGGTGCTGGCATTTGCGCTTGAACCGGTGTGCCGCCAAATTATCGAATATTTTGGTGATGATATTCACCCCGGTGATGTGATCCTGCATAATGATGTTTTTACCGGCGGCAACCAGAATGCCGATGTGGCCGCCTTTAAACCCGTTTTCCACAAAGGAGAGCTTTTCGCCTGGGCTGCGGTGAAAGGGCACCAGGCCGATATCGGCGGTGCGGTTGCCGGTGGCTATAATCCGGATGCCCGTGAGATCTGGCAGGAGGCTCTGCGTATCACACCGGTGAAAGTGTTCGAAAAAGGCAAAATCAGGCACGATGTCTGGGATCTAATCTTTGCCAACATCCGTTTTCCCATCGTGGAAGAAGATATCAAGGCCCAGATCGGCGCTTGCACTGTGGGAGAACGACTGATTACATTGCTGATTGACCGGTACGGCATTGACTGTCTGGATAAGCAGATTACCCTGCTCTTTGATTCCACGGAGAAAATGGTCCGTTCCGAAATCCAGCGTATTCCCGACGGGAGCTATGCGGGTGAAAGCTGGATGTATTACGACGGTTTTCATGAAGGATCCAGATTCAGAATAAAGGTGACGGTGACTGTTAAAGGCGATGAAATATTTTTTGACTATACCGGTACGGACGGTCAAACGGAAGGTTTTGCCAATGCCCCTCTAAGCGCCAGCGTTTCAGCGATTATTTTAACTTTTCTAATGCTGATCGATCCCAATATCCCGCACAATGACGGTCTCACGCGGCCCCTGCACATTCACATTCCCGAAGGCACTTTCTTAAATGCCCGCTTTCCGGCGGCGACTACATTCGGCAACAGCATTACCGGCCCCAATGCGGATGCCATCTTAAAAGCCATGTCCCAGGCATTGCCCCACCGTGTGACCGCCGGTTGGAACAGGATGCTGGCGCTGGCTGTTTCGGGGCATGATCCCAGGGTAGACAGGCCGTATGTTGATATCCTCTTCAACGCGCTAAAAGGCGGATCGGGGGCAACCCGGGGCTATGACGGTTACGATCACATCGGATTGATCAATTGTGCCGGCGGCATTCTGGCCCAGGACCCTGAAATGCTTGAGCTGCAAACGCCCAACGTTATTCTTAAACACGAGTATGCTCCGGATTCTGCGGGTGCCGGGCGATGGCGCGGTGGTTTGGGCGTTGAGACGGTTATCAGATTTGATGGCGAGAAATCCAAAGGCGTTGTATTTGGAGACGGCATCGACGAAGAGGCTCGTGCCTTTGGCATTTTTGGCGGTCAAGACGGTGCAATTAATGAGCTGGAATTTCGCTTTCCGGACGGAAATAGTCACCGACCTCAATCCAAAGAAATCGTTCCCGATATTCCCCCGGGAACGGTGATGCGCCAGGTGGCCGGAGGTGGAGGGGGTTATGGTGCGCCCTGTCAAAGACCCGCTGCGAAAGTGGCAAAAGAAGTGCGCGACGGTATATTATCCCTTCAGAAGGCCCGAGAGGTTTATGGCGTTGCGGTTTATCCTGAAACATTGGAAATGGATTCGATCGAAACGGATCGACTCCGGGAAAGTCGGAAGGCAGCCGGTGATTCGTGAGAGCAATCGGCATGTAAGGAGTTACAACCGGTGGATTTCTCGCAATTGCAAAATCGATTAGTCAAGAAGCGATTGAAGATCCTCAAAGTCTTTTTGAGAGTCGATATCAAAAAAACAGAGTGGGTCGTTCATTTCTAAATAGAGCACACGTTCGGGATTGGACCGGATTATATTGCGGGCGCCGATATCTCCCTCAATCGCCATGAGCTGATTATACAGGGCTCGGTTAAAAATAGTGGGGTTGCGCCTTTCGCCTTTGCAAACCGGAACGCAAATGTCCTTTCCGGAATACCTGAATTTATCTAACATATGGTCGATGGTGTTAGAATCCAGCATGGGTTGGTCGCCGACTAAAAACATAACCGATGGAAACGTTAGCCGGATTTTTGACAGCCCGGCCTGAAGCGACCGGCTTTGCCCTTCGAGATAGCGGTGGTTGATCACCACCTGGAGGCGTTCATGGACGGTGCCGGCACCCAACGTCTGTAAGATATCTTGATGGTGGTGCCCCAAAACCAGCACAACATGATTCAGTTCGGATTCCAGGGCGGCATTCAACACATACTCAAGGAGATATTTTCCCTTCAGTTTCAAAAGCTGTTTAGGAAATCCTAATCTTGTCGAACTTCCACCTGCCAAAATTATGCCGGCTGTTTGTTTTTGGTGCGACATTTAATAAAAGCATAAGTCGAGCGGTTCAGGGTTCAACGTTCCGGGTTGAAAAAAACCCAGACAGCTCCCATCAATGGGATCGGACCTTCATCTGCTGATAAATCCATTTCAGTTAAAACACCAGCGGGACGTACCCTTCTTCTATGTAGCCTGAAATTAGAGACCCCACATAATCGACGTTCACACCCATTTCTTCCAGCTTGTCGCTGATGCCGTCCCGGTCGGATAGAAATTTGCAGGCAATCGGGGTTTGATAGTCCAGTAGCCGGGAAGCTGCCTGTACGACCTCTTCGTCCTCGCACATCAGGTTCTCAAAAGGACCAAAAAATATTACTTTGATATCATCAACCCATTTATTTTTCTGAGCGTTGACTGCATACATAATACCTGTCAAGGCTTTCTGCTTTTCCGCCGTCGCTAAAATTACCACTATTTTAGATGCCATCAAATCCTCCCTGTACACAGTAAATTCAATAATATTGGTTGAAGGGCACAAAAACCACAAAAATAAAATTTTACACTTAATAATTTTAATAGGTTATATGATCAAAATTTCAGAATTTTGACTTTTTACGAGATTGTCAAACCTTTTGAACGTTCTGTAATAAGATAATTCCTAAAACCGGGTCGTGCAACCTAAAAATGCTTTTACCCAGCAAACCTTTGACGAATCACTTGATTGTCTGGTATACGGTATACACCCGGACGAGCCGGTTGGATAAAGCAAAAAGGCATGAATTTTAAGATCGTAATCGATGGGAACCGATAGAAGGAGGTGCCGGCAATGGACCTGCAATTTCAAAAGTATCTTTTACCGACAGCAATTATAGATAGTGACAATCAGAACATTATAGATTATGCCGTGGGGACTCTTAAAAATACCGACGACGATCCGATAGCAAAAGCGATAAAACTTTACTATGCCGTGCGAGATTCTATCTGGTACGACCCCTACTTACCGTTTTTCCGTCCTGAACATTACCGGGCCGGCAATGTGTTAAAAAAAGGCCGGGCGTTTTGCGTGGGTAAAGCAAGCCTGCTTTGTGCTTTGGGACGGGTGTGCGGCATTCCGAGCCGGGTCGGCTTTGCCACGGTTCGCAATCACCTGGCAACCAAACAGCTGCTTGAATTCCTGGGGACCGATCTGTTCGTCTACCACGGTTTCGTGGAATTTTATCTGAATGACAAATGGGTCAAGGCTACCCCTGCCTTTAACATCGAATTGTGCAGGAAACACAAAGTGATTCCGCTTGAATTTAATGGCAGAGAAGATTCCATCTTTCACCCATACAATTCAGAAAAAAAGCAATTCATGGAGTATGTTGATGATCACGGGACATACGTCGACATTCCGGTTGATGAAATTGTCGTTGGGTGGGAAAAAGTCTACGGCAAAGATCGCGTGCGGCATTGGATCGAGGGATATGAAAAATCAGACGGTAAAGCCGGACGTGATTTTGACATGGAAGAAGCCATTTAAGACGGAAGTTGAAGCTGTCCGGGTTTTTTCAACCCGGAACGTTGAACCCCCTGGCCCAGACCTGATTTTACATTGCTCAATTATTTAGATTCATATTTGGGAACCTGACACGGGCCGTCATATGATCCTATAAGTCGCACCAGGGCGGGCTGAACCCCCCAACCTATGTTCATATTAAGGAAGGAATATCAAGTGATACCTCTCAATGAAATCATTATTGCCGTCAAGGGTGCCGGAGAGATGGCCAGTGCCCTGGCCTGGCGATTGTACATGTCTAATTTTAGAAAGATTTTAATGCTGGAAACAGATTATCCGTTGGCTGTAAGACGTGAGGTTTCATTTTGCGAAGCAGTCCACGAGGGGAAAAAAGAGGTCGAGAATGTCAGGGCTGTACGAGTGCAAAATCCTGCTGAGATTAAACAGTGCTGGGAGAAGAATGAAATTGCGGTGGTGGTTGACCCCCGCTGGCGGACATTAGCAGCAACACAGCCAGAGGTGGTCGTGGACGCCGTTTTGGCCAAAAAAAACCTGGGGACCCACATGAACGAAGCCCCATTGGTGATCGGTCTGGGTCCCGGGTTTTATGCCGGAAAGGATGTTCATCTGGTGATTGAGACCAATCGGGGGCACAACCTGGGCAATATTATCACATCCGGGGAAGCCGAGGCGAACACCGGAATTCCCGGAGCTATCGGCGGCTATACCGAAGAGCGCGTATTACGGGCGACGGGCGACGGACATTTTCTGTCCGTTCGGAATATCGGCGATTGTGTTGAAAAAAATGAGATTCTCGGATCTGTCTCGGGAGTAGAGGTACGGGCGCGCATTGCCGGTGTCCTGCGTGGACTCATTCGTCCAAACAGTCAGGTTACCCAGGGTCTAAAAATCGGTGACGTCGACCCAAGGGGCGAGGTAAGTTATTGTTTCACGATCTCTGATAAAGCCCGGGCCGTCGGGGGATCTGTTCTCGAAGCAATCCTGCGGTCTTATAATCGCGCCTATCCCGGAATTGACTATTGATTATTGAATATTTGATGAATCGTTAGGCGCTGTCTTTTTTTAAATCGAAAGCATTCCATGAATATTCAATCTAACATCGGAATCCTGGTCCTCCGGACCCGGGTATCTACTCATTGGAAGAGGGTGAACGTATCCCTCTACATATTTTTAGCACAAAATGCATAAAAATAATTACTAAGGAATCTGTACATGGTTTCGCTAAGGGAAGGACTGTTGCTGGAAGACGGCGGCGTCGTCACCCTGGTGGGCGGGGGCGGAAAAACAAGTTTAATGTTCAAACTCGCCCATGAGTTATCAATGGCCGGTGAACCGGTTTTGACCACCACCACCACTAAAATTTTTAAACCCTCCCGGGACCAGACGGACTGTGTAATTTTATCCGGTTCCGTTCCAAACCTATTGGATCGGGCCAATGATCTGCTGGTTAAACATCTGCACCTCACCGCAGCCGTCGGTAAGCTGCCGGAATCCGGCAAACTTTACGGTTTCCAGCCTGAAATCATAGGGGAACTCTGGAATGCCGGTCTGTTTCGATGGATTATCGTCGAAGCCGATGGGGCTGCCGGAAGGCCGCTAAAAGCGCCTGCTGTCCATGAACCTGTTATTCCAGTCTGTACAAAGCGATTGGTGGGCATGGTCGGTTTGCAGGGTGTCGGTCAGCCCTTGACAGAACAACTGGTTTTCAGACAGGAACACTTTGCCCGATTGACCGGACTCAGGTTGGGCTCGAAGGTAACGGATGCCGCCATCGCAGATGTATTGGTCCGCGATGACGGATTGTTCAAGGGTTTTTGCCCGGAGGTTATGCGCATTGTTTTCCTTAACCAGGCAGATATGAAGGCAAATTTTTCGGCAGGGCAGCGTATCGCCCGGATATTGTCAAAGCGCAAAAATAGTGGTTTAAATCGTGTGGTCATCGGTCAGGTTTTGTTTGACCCCCCGGTTTTAGAGGTTTATGATTTAGACCCTTAGCCCCTTTACTACCTGGGTTGGGTGGTTCAACGTTACCGGTTATCCTGTTCCTCCTGTTGACCCTGTCAGAAAACGGACTGTTTATGCCGAATAGCTCAAATTTGCCGGATGCCGGTTCAGATCAGCCTCAGTTGCAAAAAACGTTTCGCGAACAGTTGCCGCCACTGCTGCTGCTTACTTCCATCTTTTTTGTGAATTTTTTAGCCCGTATTGCCCTGGCCCCTTTAATGCCTGCCGTCGAATCCGAGCTGGGATTCGGTCATGCCGAAGCCGGATCTCTTTTTCTTCTGGTCTCATTGGGATATTTTACAACCATTCTCGCTTCGGGTTTTATTACCTGCCGGCTGACCCATAAACAGACTATTATCGGTTCCAATATTGCTCTGGGTTTTGCTTTGCTGTTTACCTCGTTCAGCACAACTTTGGGGGGAATGCGCCTGGGGTTAATTATGGTCGGCATGGCGGCCGGTCCTTATATTCCGTCAGGTATTGCCACCTTAACCACCTTGATCGAATCACGGGATTGGGGCAAAGCCATCAGCATCCATGAACTGGCGCCTAATCTGAGCTTTGTTTTGGCACCGCTTGTTTGTGAGGCGGTCCTGTACTGGTTTTCATGGCGAACTGTTTTTATGGTGCTTGGGATTACGGCTTTCCTGCTTGCCGGTGTATTTGTCCGTTTTGGTCGTGGTGGAGAATTCCATGGAGAATTCGCTGGTTACGCTTCTATTCAGGATTTTTTTTCAAAGCCTTCCTTCTGGATAATGGTGGTATTGTTCAGTCTTGGAATAAGCAGCACACTCGGAGTTTATACCATGTTACCGCTTTATCTGGTAACAGATCACGGTATGGAACGTCGTTGGGCCAATACTCTGATAGCGTTGTCAAGAGTTGCCGGCGTGGCAACGACACTGGTTGGTGGATGGGCGACCGATCGTATCGGACCGAAAAAGATTTTAAAGGTCGTATTTTTAATCACGGGATTACTGACGATATTTATCGGCTTTGCTTCATCATCCTGGATCAGCATCGCTGTTTTTCTGCAGCCGCTGGTGGCGGTTTGTTTTTTTCCGGCCGGCCTTGCTGCCTTATCCATGGTCAGTTCCCCCAGGGAGCGAAATATTATGGTTTCGCTAACGATTCCTATTGCTTTTTTGCTGGGCGGCGGTGGCGCTCCCACCCTGATTGGATTTGTCGGAGACATCAGTTCTTTTGGCATTGGGATTGCACTGGTAGGGGGACTGATCATGATTGGATCAATTTTTTCGGGTTATATTAAATTGCGGGATCAAACCCGGACGAGCCGGTTATAGCGAAGCGTAAATCCCGATTTTTCGGGGAATTGTTAATATTGAATATTTAATGAATCGCTATGCGCTGTCTTTTTTAAATTGATTGTTCGACCCTGGATTAACAAACAATCTCGGGCGATAGATCAAACCCCCTTTCTGATTATTTGGCCAATTCCGCTTTAACCGCCAGTCCGATTTTTTCAAATGAATACGGCTTTTTCAGATAGGATCCGGCACCCATTTCCTGGGCTGCCTTGACCTGTTTTGATTCTGAAAATCCACTGGCGATGATGGCCTTCTGCCCTGGGTGAAATCTGAGAATTTTTTTATAGGTTTCCAGCCCGTCCATCCCTGGATTCATGATCATATCCAGCACCAGCAGATCAGCCGTGTTTTCCTGCATATAAATAATCGCTTCCTCCCCGCTGGGAACCGATAACACGTTATAACCCAATTTTTTAAGCATATTCGATGCAATTTCCCTTTGCTGCTTGACATCATCGACGATTAAGATCGACTCTCCCCTGCCCATGTATCTGTCCGTCAATATACCGGCCATTTTTTCAGGGAGTTTTTGGGCGGTTATCGGAAAATAGAGGCTAAATGCGGTGCCTTCCCCTAATTGGCTTTCTACATCAATATAGCCGTCGTGATCTTTTATCGTTCCCCATACCACCGCCATCCCTAAACCGGTTCCGCTTCGTCCCATAATTTTTTTTGTGTAGAACGGTTCGAATATTTGATCAATATCTTCCGGAGAAATTCCAACGCCGGTATCCGAAACCGTCAGTTTCACATAATCACCCTCTTCAAGGGTATCGTAACCCCTGATGGGGCTGTCAATGTATCGATTTTCAGTGGTGATATGTATGACACCGCCACTGGGCATGGCTTCGGCCGCATTGGAGACTAGATTCATGATGGTTTTGGAAAGATGAACGGGTGATCCCAGAATATTAAAGATTTTTGTTTGCAGATCGGTTTCTATAGTTACACCGGGATGGTATTCCAAAATTTTATGACTTTCAGGACTATTCAGATATTGTTCGATCAACTGATTCAGGTTCAGGACTTCCGTGACGGAGACGCCTCTGCGGGCCAAAGTCAGCAAATCCTGAACGATGGTTGCCGCCTTTTGCCCTGACTCTTGAATGGTTAACAGGGGCTGTCTTAGCGGGCTTTCTTCCGGAATATCCATCAGCAACAGCTCCGGATAGCTGACAACACCGGATAAAATATTATTGAGATCATGGGCCACCCCGCCGGCGAGGGTACCGATCACTTCCATTTTTTGGGATTTTCGCAGTTGGAGTTCCATCTGTCGCTGGTCTTTTTCCGCTCGTTTCCGATCCGCAATTTCCTGGGTCAATTCTTTGTTGGTTCTCACCAATTGAGAGGTACGTACCTGAACGCGGTTTTCCAACTCCTGGTTGACTTCGGTGACTTTTTTCTTTTCTTCTTTGAGCAGGCGCGCTTGTATGAAATCTCGTCGCAAATAGTATTCAAAAGAATAGCCTGCAAACATGCCGAATACATTGCCGGTTAGAAAGAAAAAATTATTGTTGATTAAAGTTGTAACCGGAGCCGGACTTAACCAAATCGCTGCGATTTCGTAGGCTAACACAATCACCCATCCAGTGAGCGAAGCCCAGATAAATCTAAGTCTGAAAAACGTATATCCGTAAATAAAACACAGAATCAGGCCGGCATAGTAAGAATAACTTGCCGGATACGGAGCCACCACGATCATTGCGATGATGCCAAATCCTCCGGCCAGTACTGAGGAAGCAACCAATAGCTGCGCATATTTTTTAAAATGACGTGAGTAAGATAAGACAAGAGTTACGCTAAGAATAGGACAGATAACCGCGTATCTAATCAGCCAAAGCTGGTACTTTGCGTCTGGTACCAGCCATGCATCCAGAATTCCAAAAATACCGTAGAAGAAGATGCCCAGCGCTGATGCCAATCGTATCTGCCGCAAAGAGTCATGGAAGTATTGTTCCAGAAAAATCTTTTCAAGAGCCTTTGGAAACGAGAGCGTAATCCAATTTATTTTAATGTTATCTGAAGGGGATGAAAGGATTGGCACCGATTAATGCTCCCGAAACTAATTTACAACGACCCTATCCAGTTTTTTATACTAAGGGCTCACTCAAAAATAACTTCACATTTTGGACGCCGATCCATCCCGTCCCGCTGCGTTGCGGAAGCTCGAAATATGCTTGATGTTCCTGTGCTTCCGCGCCTTGCGGGCCGGGCGCCTCAACTTCCAAAATTGTGAATTTATTTCTTTGTAAACCCTAAATCGGGAGCAATGTGATCTTAAAGAGTATCTTGGCTTGAAGCCATTTATAAGATTACATTGCGTTACAGCTATTTCTCTCTAATTTTCGGATGGCCGAAAATTGCAGAGTATTGTCTGCATTATTTCTTCCGTCTCTTGACTAATTTGTTTTGCGTCGAGTTACATCGACTTTTTCACAGATTTTACCCGGCTTGAGGAACTATTTCAGACAATAGATTTTTCAAATAATCTTGATAAAATCTCTGCATATTACGTGCCAATGCAAACGATGATAGAAAAAATAAAGTCAAGATTGCAAGGGTGCTTCTGTGATATATTAAAATTATAATTTATACCCATTGATTTGCTGGTATTTTACGATACCGAAGGTGGTAGTGAGCTATGCTGTTTGGCGGCTTGTCAAATATTTGACAATTTTAGGATATAATTCAAGCCCAGTTACCCGCTTTGTTGACTAAAGGAAAGGGTACGATAGAATCAGCTATGGATGGAAGGATCTAAGAAGGCTGAAATAGGTTAAAGTAACACCTTATGTTCCGGCTACAGATAAGCATTTTAATTGAGCAAATTAATGAATTGAGATGTTCCGATTTTCTTACGCATTTCACCTGGAAATTATAAAATTCCCGGCCTTATAAGCGGGCATACCTGCCTGTTTTGTGGGACACGGAGAGTCGTCCTCCTGGGTGGCATTTATGCTGCTTCAGACGGAATTGTATTGGATCTCGGCACATCTTTTCTACGG
Source organism: Deltaproteobacteria bacterium (assembly GCA_024277475.1). Next base: position 13,645 of record JAJRVC010000369.1, on the reverse strand, counting down.
GGATTTTTCAATAAAGATGCTTAATCGTGATTTTTTTGTTTCCAGTTTATCAGGATTAGATATCTACCGGTTTTTCTATGTTAAGGAACATTTGACTGCCCGTTTTCTCAAATAGGATGGAGACTTTCGCTGAGGGATTATCTTTTAACAAAGCTCTAAATTCTTTTTCTGTTCGTTGGTAGAGAACCCAATCACACCAATATTCCATATAATACGTGGAGGGATTCGTTACATGGAAATTGCCGATAACCATTTTCCCGCCAGGTACCAGCAACCGGTAAAGATTTTTTAACACGGCTTTTGCCACCGAGGGAGCCAGATAATCGAACAGTCCCATTGAATAAATAAAATCGAATTGCCCCATTTTTTGCTGTAATTTTGCAGCGAAAATCATTGTTCGGACCGAACATTCCAGATAGTCTGCGCTAACTTTACAGCTGAATTTTTTTTCAATCTCATTAATTAAAGTGGTTGCCTCTGAGAGGGCCTGAGAATCCTGATCAAGTAATGTGAAGTGGTATTTTTCACAATCCCGGGGAGATTTTAAAACTTCCTGTAATTCTAGCGCAGGTCCGCAGCCCACAGATAAGACTTTCATTCGTTCCTGTAGCGAAAATCCGGAATTGCTACGATCCTTTTGGAGTAATTCCGCGATGAGCTTAATTCTATTTCGCACGGATTGTGCTGCCGGATGTTCTACCGCGTGTTTATGCATAAGTTTTGAAAATGTCGAGTTGCCCAGATGATCGTTTAAATAAATCATTCTCATCATTTCGGAATCACCCGCGTAGCCCCGCGGTTTAAGGTTCGTGCGGGCGATCAAAGCACTGCACAGGATAAAGTTCCAAAGCTGTTTCCTGAAATAAAAGCCATGGTGCTGGTGTTCCTCGCGGCTATAATTTTCAACAGTATGCTGCAACTCGTCTAGTTTATCATCGAGGAAACGCTTAAAGGCTTCCCCCTCCGAGTCGATGATAGCTCTTTGAAGGTATTTGCGAACGTCTTCCTGTTCCCCACCATATCGTGTATCCATCTCATCAAATAAATTTTTATACACATTCAGACCATAGGTGAGGTCGGCGGTATACTCTTTAAAGGAGGATCGTATCGCATCTTTGCGTGCCATCACATGGAGCAGGTCGCTAAATGGGGTCTGCAATTTCAGGATCTTATTTTTAGCCAGGAAACACTCAAAATCATAAGCCCCGTTCGTAAAAACCAGGCGGCCTCCGTATCCATTTAACGTGTCATCTGACAGGATCCGGCAGGGGCCCAGTTCGACACTGTCACCATTGTTTTTTATGAGCAATTTGACGGGTTCCTCCAGCCGGTTATGATGCCGCCGACCTGAATAGCGAAATAAAAGCGAATATTTCGAGGTATTTTCGGTACGGATGGGGATTTTGTCGGTACCATGAATTAGAAAAAATTTTTCCTGACTACTGACTTCACTGCTTGTATCAAGTAATTGCAGAATGTTTTTGGCACTTTCCATGTTTTTACCCCCTATGTCTGCGGTTTACTTAAATGGCCGGCGTTTATGGCGGCCTCAACAGTTTTTGATTTTGGTGGGAAATAGTTCACTTTTTCAAATGATCCAGACTTTATGTTGATACCCGATTTTATACTAAAACGTTCATTATTCAGGATTTGTTCATTGCTTTTCTCTGTAGAATATTAATGTGTGCAAGTCAATGAAAATTTTATAACAAATTGAAATAATTTATTAAACACTATTTACAGACTGATTTAAGGCCTAAAAAAATAGACATTAAATAAATGAATTTTAATTAGTTTATTATTTAAATATTTCATAAATTTTCATATTACGGCCAATGCTTAATTATCCTGAAATGACTTCAATTCAGTTGCTGAAAACACGAATAATCTTCAATGATTGAATGGTATTTAGTCGTTTGAATCGGTTTGTCAGTACGCTTAAGGGAAAAATTTGATAAATTCAATTGCTTGTTAAGTACGGGCCCCTGTGCTAAAAGATTCTGAAAATCACATATGGACCCGCCAATCCTCGGAAAGGAGACTTCTCATGGATTTTGAAATTTTTAAAAAGATGGATGCCCCTGAACTTCGCAAGTATGTCCGGTTTCTTTTATGGCATTATCGCGTTGTGGATGCATTCTGGTATCTTTATATAACGGAGCAATTCGATGAATCCACTGCGGATCAACTCAATGAACGCGTCTGGGGCAAGGTGACTCCAATGGCCGCCAAAGATTTGTTAAAACGGTTTGACATTCAGCAAAAGGGGCTGGAAGGTTTTGTCGGTGCCTTGCGGTTTTTCCCCTGGTGTATCCTGGTTGGATATGAAATTGAGCAAAAACCCGACGAGGTGATTATCACTGTCGCCTCCTGCCCGACCCAGGTGGCCAGAACAAAAAGAGGCCTGAAAGAATATGCCTGCAAAGAAATGCACCGGGCCGAGTTTGCCGGCTTCGCCCGGGAAATAGATGAACGCATCCAGACAAACTGCCTGTTCGCACCACCGGATCCTCATCCGAATGATGTGCATTGTCAGTGGCGGTTTTTCTTGAAGTCGTAATGTGGAATGCGGAAAGGGGAAAAAGGAATGGGGAGAACATACGATGCCGTTGGCTTTTGAATCGCTCAGTCATGGAACCATCGCTTTTGGCTTTATTAACATCGAATCAGATTTGCTGCTGTTTAACCGATATTTCCTGTTTGCCGAAGACTTCTGCAACTACCTCAAAAATATTGCGAAAAACGCCGATGATCAAGCCTATCATACCCGCTGGGCGATTCAGTTTATCGAGGCGGCGGAAGATGTCGGCGATCTGATGGGCGCCATTCATGGCGTTCGCTTTGCCGGATTTATCGGTGAATTGTACCGTCGCTTCCCATTTCCGCACAAGGATGAAAATTTCAAGCAAAAGCCCGAAGGATTTCAAACACAATCCCTGGTTTGCGAGATTATATCAAAATACGCTCAGTCCCGGAAAATTTCAGTTGCGATATCAGCCGGGGGGGATGAAATCGAAATCGGCGTTTACCGATTCAATCGGGTACAGTTTCAAGAGTTAATCAAATACGTCTGGCGCGGCGGTTATCCTCGCTGGGAAAATAAAATCAGGCCCGGCTATGTGACGGTGATGAGAGATATCATTTCGCAGAATTGCAAGGGAATTTTTAATGGTATCGTTTTTGAGGACGTCTGAAAATGATTACTGCCGGAATCGATTGCGGTGCGAAAAACACCAAAACCATCATTATGAAAGACCGAAAGATCATCGGCAAAGGAAAGCGGTTGACCGGTTTCGACCGGAAACAGGCGATTGAGAAATCCCTTGAAGAGGCAATCCAGGCTGCCGGCATCGCCGGAGATGATATCCAACGCATTTGCGGCACCGGATCCGGTAAAACTGCCATTCCCATGGCCGACAAGGACGTCAATGACATCAACGCGATATCGAAGGGGGCCCATTATTTCTTTCCCAACGCCAGGACGGTAGCCGATGTCGGTGCGGAGGAAGGGCGGGCAGCTAAAATGGATGAAAACGGCAACCCCGTCGATTTTGCCATCAATGAAAAATGCGCTGCCGGTGCCGGTGCGTTTGTCGAAGCTATGGCCCGGTCTCTGGACGTGACCCTTGAAGAAATGGGTCTTTTATGCCTGAAATCGGACAGGGAGATCCCCATGAACTCTCAGTGTGTCATTTTTGCCGAATCCGAGGTGGTCGGGTTGATTCATGCCAAGACGGACAAAGCGGATATCAGCAAAGCCATTCACGGTTCCATGGCCAGCCGGATCGTGTCGATGATTCGACGCGTCGGGGTCAATGAGGATATCGCGATGATAGGGGGCGTGGCCAACAATCCCGGATTTATGGCGGCCATGCTGCGGGAGCTTAAAGTTGAAAAAATTTACATCCCTGATGATCCGGAGTTCGGTGCAGCAGTTGGGGCTGCGGTGGTAGCGGCAGCTGAATCCTGATAACGCAATTAATCACGAAAAAAATGACCTAAATTTCGTGCTTTCCAGCTTTCCTATTTTCGTGATGATAAAAAGTTTTGCCTTAAAATGCAAAAAAATACAGCTAAGTGCTTAAATTCAAAATTATTAAATGCAAATATGGAAATGGCTGACGAAAACAAAAAGGAGTTCTGGCGATGGACCGAATCCAACTGGAAAAATCCTGATTTTGACTGGAAAGCGTCACAATATATTACGGTTGGTATCGATGTAGGTTCCGTTAGTTCTCAGGCTGTTATTATGGCCGACGGGAAGATCTATGCTTACGGCAACATGCGGACCGGATCGGACAGCCCGAACAGTGCTCGCGATGCCTTGAAATTTGCTCTGGAGGCTACGGATATATCTGAAGGTTGCATGGATTATTGTGTCGGGACCGGATATGGACGGGTCAATGTTTCTTTTGCGGACCGCTCCATTACGGAAATTGCCTGCCACGCCCGTGGCGCTAATTTTATTTACGGCCCACAGGTACGCACGGTGCTGGATGTGGGCGGGCAGGATATTAAAGCGATTCAGTGTGATGAAAAAGGAAGAGTCACCAATTTTCTGATGAACGATAAATGTGCGGCAGGCACCGGCCGTGGTATGGAAGTGTTTTCCGATTTGCTGGGGGTGTCCATTAACGAAGTCGGCGATAAATCGTTTCAGTGTCGGGGAGAAGATCCGGAGGCTGTTTCCAGTACCTGTGTAGTTTATGCTAAATCAGAGGCTATCGGACTTTTGCGCAAAGGCTGGACCCTGGAGGAAGTGCTGGCCGCCTATTGCAAAGCCATGGCGGATCGAATTTATTCCCTGGTCGAAAGGCTGGGCGTTAGGCCCGAGTTTGCCGTGACCGGCGGAATGGCCAAAAACCGTGGCGTGATGGACCGGTTGATGCCGATGATCGGAATCGAGCGCCTGAAAACCGAATGGGATACCCAGATCGCCGGTGCTGTCGGCGCTGCCCTGTTCGGTTATGCGCTGTGTCGCAGAGGGAAAGGAAGGAAGAAATAATTGAATAGCTGAAGGCTCAAAGCAAAAGGGGGGGGGAAGTCAGAAGTCGGAGGTCAGAAGTCAGAGGACAGAAGGCGGATGTCGGATGACAGATGTCAGAGGGCATGGAATTAGGTCGAATCTATAAGCTGTACGATCCAAATTTATCCCGCCTGCCCAATCAAATCTCTGCTGCCTTTATTTCATTGGGGGTTAAACCGCTTTGTTTTTTTTGTGTTTAACTGGCACAATCTAAACCATTAAAACCATCACAACGAACCAAACGACCTGTTTCATGAACACTGTGAGTTTGAGCATTGACGGGCAGCCGGTAACAGTTGCGGCCGGAACGACCATTTTAGAGGCTGCCGGGAGTTTAGATATTTATATCCCTGTATTGTGCCATCATCCGGATTTACCACCCGCCCAGGGAGGCCAAAGCGCTCCTGTTGTCTTTCACGGTGAGCGCGAAATTGAAAATGCCATGCCTGAAGAACCCGGCCGGGGTTGCGGCCTTTGTGTGGTGGAAGTCAAGGGTGAAGAGAAACTGGTGGGCGCGTGCGCTACCGAAGTTGCAGAAGCAATGGTGATCATCACCCATAGTGACCGCATCAAAGCCGCAAGACAGGAAAAACTGATGCCCATCATGGTCCGTCACCGACATGCCTGTCTGACCTGTGCTCAGCAGGAGGGCTGTTCCCGATCCCAGTGTTCTGCCAACGTACCGGAAAATGAACGCTGCTGTCCCCAGTTCGGTCACTGTGAACTGCAAAACGTGGCCAACTATGTCGGTATCCTCGATGCCACGCCCAGGTGGGTTCCCACTGATTTTACACGGCTCAAAGAATACCCGCTGTTTGAATGGGATTATGATCTTTGCGTCGGCTGTACGCGATGTGTCCGTGCCTGCTGCGATCTCAGGGGGATCGAGGCGATCGGTTTTGTATATGATGAAAACGGGCGGATTCAAATCGGCAGCCTGGCGGAAACACTGGAGGCCTCCGGATGTAAATTTTGTACGGCTTGTGTCGAGGTCTGCCCCACTGGGGCATTGGCGGATAAAGGAGTGCAACCCGCGACCCGGGAAGACGATCTTGTGCCGTGTATAGCCGCCTGTCCGGCTCACATCGATGTTCCCGGGTATTTGCGTATGATCGCCCGGGGCAAAGCAGATGAGGCCAACGCGATTATCAGGGAAAAAGTACCGTTTCCGGGGGTACTGGGCCGGATCTGCATTCATCCGTGTGAGCAAGTCTGTCGTCAAGGTGAAATCAATGAACCCATTTCTATTTGTGCCTTGAAACGATTTGCGGCCGATGGGGAAAAGGGTTTGTGGAAAAATGAAAGTAAAGTTGCGCCCGACACCGGCAAAAAGGTGGCCGTCATCGGAGCGGGACCGGCGGGTTTGACGGCTGCATTTTATTTGCGCAAGCAGGGCCATAGTGTTTCGCTGTTTGATGCGGGCTCTGAGGCAGGCGGCATGTTGCGTTACGGCATTCCGCGGTATCGGCTTCCCGCAGATGTGCTGGAAAGTGAGATCAAAGAGATCCTGGATCTGGGAATTAATTTTAAAGTGAATCAATCCCTGGGCAAGGATATTTCCCTGGATCAACTAAAAAATAATGGATTCGACGCCGTGTTTTTAGGGGTGGGAGCCCCGCAAAGTCGCCGGATTTCATTAAAAGGCTGCGATACACCCGATGTGATAGGGGGCGTAGAATTCTTGCGCCAGGTGGCCGAGGGCCGGCAGATCAAACTGCAGAACAACGTGGTGGTGATCGGTGGCGGCAACCTGGCCGTGGATGTGGCTCTTACCGCATTGCGTTGCGGCACGGTGGATGTGAAAATGGTTTGCCTGGAAGACCTGGATGAAATGCCGGCCGGTGCTTGGGAAATCGAAAGGGCTAAGGCAGAAGGCGTTCAGATTTTGCCCTGCTGGGGCCCTGATAAAATTATCAGTGACAACGGCAAGGTAACCGGCTTGGATATTGTGGCATGTACCGCCGTATTTGATGAGCAAGGTAATTTTTCCCCCGAGTTCAGCGATAAAAAAGAATGCATGATGGTGGATCAGGTCATTTTGGCGGTGGGCCGGGCTGCTGATCTTTCTTTTCTGGATAAAAAAAGCCCGATTAAGATAAACAGGGGTCTGGTCGTTGTCGATGAGGATACCCTTGAAACCGGCATGCCTGGTGTGTATGCCGGCGGGGATATCGCCACTGTTCACGGTGCCGTTATCCATGCGGTTGCCGCCGGGCGCCGGGCCGCTGCATCCATTGACAGGGCGCTGGGGGGTTGCGGCAACATCGATGAAGTTTTGTTCCCGCGTGACAATCCGGACCCGTTCCTGGGCCGCGACGAGGGATTTGCTTCTTTTCTCCGGGAAAATGTGCCGGAATTAGATGTTGAAATCCGTATCAGGGGTTTCCAGGAAATTGTCACCGGATACAGTGACGAGTCGGCTGTTAAAGAAGCTGAACGCTGTCTGCAGTGTGATTTGCGGTCGTATATTAGACGCAATCCTTCTCCACCGGCACGCTGGTTGCCTTTTGACGAGGAACACATCCGTCAGTTGCCCGAAACAGAGGGTGTTTTTCAATTGCTGGATGGCAATTATCAGATTCTGGCTATCAAGGGAATTGTAAATCTTCGTCAGGAACTTCTGGAAGTGCTGGCAGACAATGACTCCGCCTCTTTTTTTGAGTTCGAAGAAAATAAAATGTTTTCTCAGCGTGAAAGCGAGTTGATACAGAAATATCTTCAGGAGCACGGCCGGATTCCCGGCGGTGTGGATGATTTAGATGATTTGTTTTAACTCAATTCATAAGCCACCCCGACCTGTCGGGATGAGAATTTAAAAGGTTCTACCGTTACCGTGAGGGTATGCTTGACGGGTGCAAATCTGATCGATGCCGGTGGCTTATGAATGGATGTTGACAGTTTGGCATTATGATATTATTCTTTCGGGGTAAAAACGGCCTAACCGTTCACAGGTTCAGGGTTTAACGTTAAGGACAAAGAAGGCATTAAAGACACGAAGGCACAAAAAAGGAGGAAATTAAATGGTGGATTTATCAACTGAGTACCTGGGGATGAAACTTAAAAATCCAGTTATTGCAAGCAGCTCGGGCTTGACCAATTCAGTCAAAAGCATCAAGGAACTTGAAGAAAACGGTGCTGGGGCCGTGGTGTTAAAGTCCATTTTCGAAGAGGAGATTGCATTTGAATATGAAGATATCCTGAAAGAGGCCGAGTCGAAAGGAGACAATCTTGACCAATTTGATTACTATGATTATAAGATCAAAGAGGATAATTTAGACAAGTACACCACATTGATTAACGAAAGCAAAGAAAATGTTTCCATTCCCATCATTGCGAGCGTGAACTGTGTATATTCTCATGAATGGCTCGCTTTTGCATCTCAGCTGGAGAAGGCCGGTGCGGATGCCCTGGAGCTGAATATGTTTTTCCTGCCCTCCGACTTTGAACGCACCAGTGAGGAAAAAGAGAAGGCCTATTTCCAAATAATTGAACAGGTGCAAAAAGCGGTCAGCCTTCCCATCGCCTTGAAAATAAGCTACTATTTTTCCAATCTGGGGCCTATGATCCAAAAATTGTCGGATACCGGTATTGCTGGACTGGTGCTGTTTAATCGTTTTTTTAGCCCGGATTTCGATATCGACAAATTCGAGGTGAAGTCCTCAAATGTTTTCAGTGTCCCGTCTGATCTGTCGATTTCTTTGCGATGGATCGCTATCATGGCTGAAAGAGTCAATTGTGATCTGGCAGCTTCAACCGGGGTTCATGACGGGGTTGCCCTCATAAAGCAGCTGCTGGCCGGTGCTGATGCCGTGCAGGTGGCTTCGACCCTCTATGAAAACGGTAAGGGACAAATCGGTAAAATGCTCAAAACCCTGGAGGATTGGATGGGTGACAAGGGCTACGGCAGTCTGTCTGATTTCAGAGGAAAGATGAGCCAGGCAAAAAGCAGCAATCCTGCTGCTTACGAACGCGTGCAGTTTATGAAGTATTTCGGTGGTAAAAAATAGCCATAGGTGTTCACGGGTTCCATTCTCGTCCCCGGGCTGCATTTGGGATGCATATTTACGAGAAGATCGTTAGCTTCGTCAGACCGAATCCAAAATTTGAGTTTTCTCACTCTCTTTTTTCAAGATAACTCAATACTTCGCTAACCGACAGTTTTACACTTGACGGTCCACTGCGGATATAGAAATCTTCTGTTTGTTTTGTTTTGAGAAATACCGGTTGGGTTGAGCGTTCGCATTCGATGACAACAACTTTTTCCCCATTTACAACGACAATATCCATGGTGAGGTATTTTGAAAATTCCAGACCGACATGCTGGTTAATCAAATTTTTAAAATGCAGCCGACATTTGTCATTATTTTCGAAATTGTCGGCCCCGATGCCTGTTATATTACCTTCATCGTCAACACCGATAAGCAAAATTCCACCGGCGGTGTTCATATAGGCAACCAGCGCTTTTAGCCAGGCCAGCTCGATTTCTTTGCCGGGCTTGCCTGTTTTCAGATTCATACGTAAGGTTGACTTGAATTCTACAATGTTGCTTTCACCGCTTTTTATCAGTTTAAGAATGTCGCTTGCCATATCAGCTCTATTCAAGGTTTGAGTCGGCAAATCTTTGAGCTGATAGCTGTATTTGCGGACCAGAAAAAAGGCCAGCACAATACCGGAAACCAGGATTGCTGCTGCGATCGACATCGTTGATTTCTGTCTGCTGTAAAGTTGGCCGAGAAAGTCGTTTTCCGGAACTGCCACGCCGATCAAAAACTTAAACTTCTTACCGGGGAGATTCCGGAAAACGGCCCAACAATATTTATCGCCCCTTTTGAACTCGAGTGATTCATTCAGCGGCTTTGCTGCCTTAAGCCAGGCATCCAGCGCAGCTGCCACCAGTGGGGAGCCGTATTTTTCCGCTGGAATGAAAAGTTTTTTCTGATTATTGCTATCCTGCTGACTGGTAAAATTGATATTTTGGGGCAGCACATACCCTTCCTGACTGCATAGAAACGTTTTACCGCTTACACCGGCTCTGAAATCGGTGATGGTTTTAGAGATCTTCATCAACGGAACATCCAGCGCCACCACGAAAGTTCTGGCTGTATTTACTTTGGAGTGCCATTTTATCGATGCCGTGATACCAAACGTTTTCAGAGTCAAAAACAGGTAGGGTGAAGTCCAGGACACCCTGTTTTCAGGTTCAATTTTCAGCGCACTCCGGAACCAGGGGCGCCGACGTGGATCATAATCTGATTTCTTCCACCACTTATCCAGCAGTTTGCCGGAGTTATCCCAGCGTTGCCACAAAACCCGGCCATTGGCATTTTTTAGCCCGGTTGAGCGGGTTCGCCAGGTGTCTTTATCTCTGATTAAAAAGTATTCAGTACCTTCCGTGTCGGCAATCATTATAGAAGAAATCTGATCGGAATCAGCGAGTATGGGGATAAATTTCGCGTTTAATGATGCCATCCCGGCGGGATCTAAAATCCCTGCCTGACCCCACTTTCGAAAGATGGACAGGGTTTGCTCAATAGGTTTAAAAAATCCGTTAAATTCCGCAACGGCCTGATCCGCAATCTTGTGGATCTGATCCTGGGAGAGTTGCTGTCTGACTCTGTCGGCTTGAATAAACCAGACGGCAAATAGGGTGCCGGCTGTGAAAACGATCAGGGCGACAATGTCCCTGAAAAATTTACGACGGATGCTGCGCTGATGTGGTCCTTTATTCATGCTGCTCCAGGGTATACAAATTATTTATAATTGGAACTGCCTTAGCGATACCTGACATATTTGTTCGGAATGTTCCCGGCAAAGAAAAACAAAGGTATGAAGAAGGGGAAAAGGAATTCCTACAAGGCCAATATCACCAACATTTCTTGTATGACATTAACCGCCAGCTTTAATTTACTCAATATTTTTTCTCAAATTGATAAAATTGCTGCGATCAAACCCCAGCGTTTTAAAAAAGGACAACAGATCGGTGGAATCCCAGCGAACCGACGTGTAAACCTTATCAATTCCCTGAGCTTTGTAATATTTAAATATTTCTTGTGCCAAACCGGCCCCGATTCCCATTCCCATGCAATTCGGATCTACGCCCAACGTGGCAATCCAGGCGCTTTTGGTTATCCCAAAACCGGCAGTGAGGATGTAGCTGATCATAAAACCCACAACCTTACTCTCGTGTTCGGCAACAAAGCACGCTCCATCATCCCTGAGGGCATGCTCTTCAACAACCCGCTTGAAATCAGAATCCACCGCTTTTCTGGTGATGGCCGCATAGATTCGGCTGATTTCGTGCGCATCCTCTTTATGTAATTTTCTTATTTGAATTTTATCCACGAATGAATCCCTTTTTTACCCTATTTCAATCCGTGCGAATGATTTTTACTTTGTGGCCGACCCAATTTGGAGGCAGATAGACTCTGCCGCTGTTTCCGCTCGACTTGACCCGCTTTTCAAGCATTTCTTCACCGTATATCTCGAATTTGACTTTGCTGTTAGGAACGTCCACAACAGGGTCTTTGTCATTCTTGGGATTTTGATCGCTAGTGTAATTTTTTTCGTTTGGCACGATGTTTGGCCTCATTTGCGGATACAAATTAACTGATTGAGAGATATCCGCCGGCAGCAAATTGGCTTGATTGTTGCCTCTGGATGCTGTAAAGCAGTATTATTAACAGCTACAATACGGCTACATTGTATTCCAGTCAAGGAAAAAAAGGAATTCCGAAATCCAAATTCGAACGAGGTGACCCTATGATTTCAGTGGGTATTGATGTCGGCTCCATAACCACCAAGGCGGTGGTGCTAAAAGACGGAGAAATGATCTCGCATAAGCTGATTTTGACCGGTTATAATGCCCGCAATGCCGGGGAAAATGTGTTTGAAAATATTCTAAAAGATCTGGGAATGAACTCTTCATCCATTGATAGGGTCATCTCAACGGGTTACGGTCGAAACAGTGTGACCATTGCCCATAAAACGGTTACCGAGATCACATGCCACGCCCTGGGAGCCCATTACCTGGATCCGGCGATTCGATCCGTTATTGATATCGGTGGGCAGGACAGCAAAGCCATTGCCGTGACTGATATTGGCAGCGTAAAGGATTTTGCCATGAACGACAAATGCGCTGCCGGAACCGGTCGGTTCCTGGAAGTCATGGCAAAGGCCCTGGAGGTCGATCTGAATGATTTCGGTGATTTTTCTCTAGATGCGGCTCAACCCTCGAAAATCAGCAGTCTTTGCACGGTTTTTGCGGAATCGGAAGTCATATCCCTTATTTCAAAAGGTGAAAAAAGGAGCAACATCATTGCTGGACTCCCTGAAGCCATCGCTGCCAGGGTTGTGGCCATGGCCGGGCGGGTTGGCCTTAAAACCCCGATCATGATGACCGGCGGTGTGGCTAAGAATATTGGTGTGGTTAAAGCCCTGGAGAGAAAAACAGGTGAGAAAATAGCAGTTTCGCCCAAAGCCCAGATAACAGGGGCCATCGGAGCGGCGCTGATAGGGCAGAGCGCATAGGGCGGGAGCATGGGGCAGGGAGCATAGGGCACTGGGGATAGAGGGGAGAGTTTTGAAAATCAGGTTTCAGGTTTCAGGTGTCAGGTGTCAGGAGAGAAGAACGCAAGAACGGAAATCCAAAACATCGTATGAAACTACACCTGAAACTACACCAAAATGGCACAGTTTCTTGATGATTAAACTGGTCGCTTTGGCAGCCGGCGGCTGGACTGAATAGCGAACCGCAGAACCGCAGAATTTTGAAGGATGAAATCGCTGTGCGCTGTCTTTTTAATTAATAAGAATCGATAGAATCCCTTCCTTTGATATTCGACATTCGATTTTCGCTTTTTTATTCTCTTCAAGAATTCTTTTGAATCTATCCCCTTCAGCCCTCCCGAGTCGTTCAAACAGAGCTGTTTCAACAGATACTGCAAATTTTCCCTTGCCAACTGTAAGAACTATCTGGTATAGGCATTTAGGTTAAAGGTCCGTTTAATAGATGAGGCGTATTCATTAATTCCGGCACGAATAACTTAACGTCTCGGAAATTCTATATATGTTGTCTCTATATCAACATCCTACATAATCCATAGATGTAATAATGGAACGTTGGAATGATGGAATACTCTAATTTTCGAAAAATTGTTCTTTGAAAATCATATATGTGGCATCATCTTTGCTTAAGCTTTGCCTAAGCCGCCTTCTTTGTTCGATGGTCTTGGGGCTCATCTAATAGCACCAATTCCTTTTTTCGCTTGCGCTGTTTGAATATGTTTTTCTCTTCCACTGCTAACCACTTTTGTAAAAAACCTTCTTCTCGCTTTACTCTCTCAATGACGGCCTGTAAATTCTCATATTGGGCTCGACGGACAATTGAAGGAATCGTTAATGACTCCTTTGGCAGTTTTCCAGCAGTGCTTTGCTTATAGTTCTCAAAATGGAGGAGGAAGTCAATCCAGGACACCAGGCATAACGCTGTTGCTACGCCTTGTTCGCTCCTGATAGTGACTCCCTCCATATCCGTTAGCTGCTTTGCATTCCTGAAAAACTCCTCAATTACCCATCGGTTGTTGTATATAGTGAGAATTTTACCGGACTCCCAGGTGAGTT